>NZ_JAUOEU010000020.1:0-97594 GCF_031932105.1 Shewanella sp. SP1S1-7 | reverse complement strand
ATCTCATCATGGAATTGTTGCAGAAGTGATGACATGGTAGACCTCCTAGGTGAGGGATTATCCCTAGGAGTAAGTGTGGAACAGTGGTTCGCTTTGGGCTCCGCGCAGCGGCTTAGTTCAACGCCCATTTAATGGGCTAAAAATTGTTGGCTATAATGTTTGAGGCACGAAAAACAGCCAACTGTTTTTTGTCCCTGTTTAATTACTTGTTAGTTTGATTTTTCTTCTTTTATCAACAAGAAAGAATATACCCGCTATAAATAAACTTACCAAACCAGCCCACCCCGCTATTCTACTATTTGCAGCATAAGCTTCTACCATGCTTTCATAACTTCGAATAGTTTCACCATTTTTAATCAACTCATAAATAGTATGGTAACTATTCTCATCAAATGGCGGTGAATGTGAATCTGTTAAATCATACAGAACAGAGATTGTTGAACCTTGACTTGCCAAGGCTGAATGAGTCTTACTCGTTTGACCGCCAATTGAGTGATAGATTAAATGCGTTTCATTGTTTAAAAATTTAAATCTTAAAGTGTCACCATTTTTACCAGTAGCTTTTACCCAGTCAATTTTACCTTCAAGTGGAGTTAATTCTGACTTAGGCAGTACTTTGCCGCTCAATAAAAATAGAATTACCAAACCTAAACCTAGCAAAGCACAAACTAAGGCTGATTTCTGAATATCATTTAACTTCATATAAACGCCGAGACTTCCTTATCAAACTAACGCACGCCTAAACGGCGAGCAACTTGTTGCGAGTCCAGCGGCCGCAGGCCGCGATGTTTAAGACGCTTGTTATGCAAAATCACCTCAGTTTTACCCCACAAGTACCACACTCTTTGGGAGAGATTTGAATGCCTAATCCACCTAAAGGCGCTGGCGAGTGGTTACAATTTGGACACCTGTAATTGTACAAGCCATAAAAAATCAATCCGAAACCAATCAGAAACGGTATCGTTGGATTAATGTATATCTCCGTTAAGGTGTTGAATAAAAGCGTAACACCGAACATAGCGAATGATACTGCAAAAAGTACAGTTAACCTTTTCTCTTTTTTAGCAAACTCGCTTATAACTTCACTCTCGGTCATTGTTCTGATACCGCATAACGCTCCGCTAAACGGCGAGCGTTAGCGCGTCCGGTTCCGGCCACGCCCTTTGTGGCAGGAACGAATTTGAGTGGCTTGTTATACGTCATACCTAAAGTTTCAATTCCTCATCCACCGGATCTTGGTATGTGATAACGCTAAATCGGTTTTCTTTAGCATAGTTAAAGGCCTGCTGAAGCAAAGGTTTTGTTATTTCGGCGTCACTGGCTACTTTTCCGGTTTTCTTAATGTCAATTTCATTCCAGCCCAAATCTCCGAGATAAAGGGCAACATCTTCGATTATTTCTTTTAAATTTTCATCTCTGGAAAACATATTAAATGCATACCGCTTACCCTTTTCGAAACGTCCATTTTCTTCTGTAAACTCAGCTGTTCCATGTATTACAAGCATTTGATTCGAATCTCTGACGTATAACGCCCAAATTTAGCGCGGAAAGCCGCGCAGCGGGTTGACGTCGCAGCCAGCGCTTTTTGCTGGCGATAATATTTGTTTGTTAGGAGACATTACCAGAATGCCTCCAATTGCTTAACCAAAAGTGGCGCGGGAATATCGATACCTGTTAGTTTTTTGCCACTGAGATTGACACCTACGACCTTCGTTTCAGGTGGAAGGATTGGCAAAAAGTGCTCCTTGAATTGCCCCCAAACCACACTTCTCGGTTCAACCTTACCAAGCAATTCTGGATTGAGTTTCTTTAAGCGCTCTATCCGAGATTTAGAAGACCAGACAGGGAAAGAGACCTTCTTATCCTTCAAATCGAATTCCAGCAGTATTTCACCAGGCAGAACTCCGAACCAGACAACTTTGGTTTCAGCAACTTCCTCATAAAACTTATTAGCTTGTGGTACTCCGGATGACATCCTTTGTCTCCTAACGTCTTACTATTTATGCGCTGCGCTTTTATCACGTTAGACCAGTGAAAACGCGTACAGTTAACTATTTGTATGCAAAGAACTTATCAGCTTTTAATCAAATACACCATCCGGAAAAACGCGCATGCGCGTTTTCCAAACCTATTAACTAATTTTGGGAAAGCTTATACGGATGATTTTTAAGGGTTTTATAAATTTTAGGCTATATAAACGCGCAAACTAATGAGTTTAAAAACACTCAACATCATCTAAATTTAAATACGACTGTATACCCATATATTGTTAGTCGCTTTACGGTAGGGCCAAACATTTGGTAAATAGATGAGATTTTGCAGGGCAATTCATTCGTCAGTTTTCAATTCACTAAATGAATGCTAGCCAGCTTAGGGGCAATATTTTTTTAGCTAAACGAACATAGTTAAGATTGGCATTGTTGCAACTGTGACCGACTAAAACAGGATGTTTTAGTAGAGCCCTCAGGGATACTTCTTGTTGAATAAAGGGATGGCGAGTCACAGGGGAAACAATGACAATGAATGCTAAGCAACTCAATTATCTGCTTTGAGGTATTCCGAAAATGAAATGGCGGAAATCTACGATTTTCGCCATTTTAAGATGATACGCTAATGCTTAATATAAGACTCAGTATCGGGCGTTATTGCTCAACACCCCATGCCGACGACTCACATTAAAGGTGACACATTAGCTAGTGCGATACTGCTTTAAAATGCCATCTAGCTCGACCGAGGCATGGTGCAGATCATTGGCTAAGGTCACACTGCGCTGGGCCGTTTGTTTGATGGTTTCCGACTGATGGCGGATTTCATTCAATTGTCCGGCAATGTCGCGCGCGGCGACACTCTGCTCTTCCGCCGAGGCGGCAATTTGGCTGCTCATATCAAATACCGCATTCACCGATTGCGCCATGCCTTGAACATCGTCACCGACGGCAATAATCGCGCTGCGGCCTTCATCGGCCTGATCGACTATCTCCATGGTAATGCTAGATAAACGACTCGTGCCAGACTGTAAGCCTTCAATCATAGACTGAATTTCTACCGTGGCCTGTTGAGTTCGACCCGCTAAGGTGCGAACTTCATCGGCGACAACGGCAAAACCACGCCCCTGCTCACCGGCACGCGCCGCTTCAATGGCCGCATTTAGGGCTAACAAGTTGGTTTGCTGCGAAATACTGTTAATCGTCGTAACCACGGCATCGATACTCGCCGCATCCTTAGACAATTGTTCCACCGATGAAAACGCTGCGCCAATCTTAGTTGAAAGTAAGCCTATACTGTCCACTGTGTGGCTAATGCGCCCACGACTGGCCGACATTTGGGTTGAGTTTTCTTTAGTCTGCAGCGAAGTGTTGCTCGCGTTGATAGAAACTTCTTCAATCGCTGAAGTCATTTGCGCCATCGCCACGGCAACGGAATCGAGGAATTGATGTTGGAAACCAATCAGCTCATCACTGGTGGCCGCCTGTTGATTAAATTCATCGGATGCTAACGACAAGGTTTGTGCATTTTTACCAATGGCTGACACCATTTCACTCATGTTATCGGCGCAGCGGTCAATTTCGCGGGCAATCAAACTGAAATCGTCAGTGCCAAAGAAGTTTAATCTAAAGCTCAAATCACCATCAGCTAAGCGTTTGATGGCTAAGTACATATCCCACAAGCCACCGCCGAGTGAGGTTGAAATCCAGTAGCTCAGTTGGAATAAGGGCAACAAGCCCACTAATGCTAACCAGAACATAAAGTTAGCATCGCTACGCGCATCGGCTTCCCACTCATGAACATTCTGCGTCAGTTGTAAGGCTTGCATGCCTGACACGCTGGCGCTGGCCGTCACTTTATCCCCTTGACGCTGTGCCTCACTTTGCCTTGAGGTCACAGTTAACCCGTATTGACTGGCAAATTGTGATAAGGCATCAGCTTCTAGCTTTTGCGCCGTGGCAACTTGCGCTAAGGTATCGACGCTCGCTTGAACGCGGGCAATAGAAGCTTGCTCGACGTTTCGGTGCGCGTGTTGATAGTTGACGAGTGCCACGGCGGCCGTGATCAACGCCACCATAGAACACACTACCCAAAACTTTCCGTTGAGACTGAACTTGATCAATATGGCATCAATGGTGCGAAACTGGATTTGTTTCATCTTGATAATTCCTAAGAACAAAATGCTATTTGGCACTAAATCAGCATTATAGCCCAGATCGCTTCGACAGCTATGTCAGTAATAAGATCTGAGCAGGTATTATGCTAATCCGCGCTAGCTACTTGACTACGCGTGGCGGCAGACCACTTTTGTGTCAAGGTAACCAACTGCCCCGTTAACAGGCTCATACTAAAACCTAATAAGCCACCAATGATCAACGACGGCACGACATTGGCCACATCACCCGCCATAGCAAAGGTAGTGCAACAACCAATAAATGCGCCGGGAATAAAGCTAAGCTTTTGATAACTTGCCTGTAAACACATGGCCGAGGTGGCTATGCCGGTAAAAATATACCCAAATACGGGCGAAATAAAAAAGCTGCTACCCGAGATAATGAGCCAAGCCCAAAACACACCGGACAGATTCGTGCACCACGCCATCATCACCCCTTGAAAACCAGCCTTGGGTTGAGCAAAAAAAGTGCTGCAACCTAAAAAGCCAATCCAAGTGACCAGATGAAAGGCATCTGCGATGCCACACCAAATAGCCGCCAATAGGCCGGCAGAAATAGCGACTTGCCAACGATTTTCCATGGATGACCCCTTTATAATTCTATTCACGGAAGTTTATCTGTTAGTTAAATTACCTCTATTCTGGTAACAAAAACCTGATCTATTGCTAATTTTCGGCATTAATGCCCGTAAAATCGCTAACAAGCAAATTTTTTGTGGTAAAAAAACGAAAAAAGCGCTTATTAGGCGCTTTTTTGTTCAAACGGCGTTCAGTTAACTCTCTTGCCGTCACTTACACTCGCAATAGTTTGTTCACGGGAAGGTCGCGGATCCTCTGCCCCGTCGCCGCAAAAATTGCATTGGTTAAACTTGGGGCAACGGGCGGTACACCCGGCTCACCTACGCCTGCAGGCGCAGCATCGGACTCGATAATGATGATCTCAATATCGGGGGTTTGGGGGATCCGCAGCAAAGGATAATCGTGGAAATTCGATTGCTGTACTTTGCCCTCTTTGTAAGTGATTTCCCCCATCAAGGCTAAACTCAGGCCAAATACAATCGCGCCTTCAGTCTGGGCTTTTACCCTATCTGGGTTAACGATCGTGCCCGCATCGATAGCTGCGATGGCATTCAGCACTTTAAGCTGTTTATCCTCACTCACTTCCACCAGCATGGCCACGGCGACATAACTGACAAAACTGCGGTGTACGGCAAACCCCCAGCCCTGATTTTTACCTGCCTTGGGCGCCTTAGCTTGGGCTTTTTCGACCGCGTCGATTACCCCAAAATAGCGGCTCACGTCCACGGGATGACGATCAAGATCTTCGCCATAGTTGCCGTATTTAAACTGTTGGTCGGTAAAGATCTCACGCCTTGCTTCACCTAACAGGCTACGCCACATTGCAGGGCAAGAAACCTGAGAACGATGAGCCATTTCATCGACAAAACTGCCGACACTAAAACCGTGCTGAATGTTACACACAGAGCGCATCCAACCAATACGGCTATGCGCCTGCGCTTTTACCGCTTCGTATCTTAAATTCGGCAAAGCAAAGGGCACATCCACAAAGCCTAAATCCAACTCACCGCCAGAGGGATATTCCACCCCTTCGGCAAAGGTTGAACTGATCGATGGGAATCCCGTACGGGCTAAAAGCGCGGTCGGTTTATTGTTGGCATCGAACAACGCCTGATAGGACTGGGCGCTGATAGCATGGTAGTAACCGTTTTGGATTTCATCCTCGCGGCTCCAACTCACTTTAATTGGACGCTTGAATTGCTTCGATAACAGCGCGGCTTCAACGCTAAAATCAGGTTTAGATTTACGCCCAAAACCACCACCCAATAGGGTGACATTCACTTTAATCGCATCTTCTTCCATACCCAGCGCAGCGGCCACATTTTGCTGGGTACTTTGCGGCGTTTGGGTCGATGCCCAGATTTCACAGCCCTTTTCAGTCACATGGGCGGTGGCAACGGGCGGCTCGATAGAAGAATGAATTAAATAAGGCACGGTATAAACGGCCTTTAACGTATTCGCCTCGGGCCAGTTTTTGATCTCCTCGCCAGCTTGGCGCACAACGTTACCGCTTTGTTGTACCCGCTCGACAAGCTCCTTTAAATAAAGACTTGAATCATGCTGACTATTGTCGGCCTGAGTCCAAGTGACTTTTAAGGCTTTGCGGCCTTCGAGGGCACTCCAAGTGTTTGTGGCGATAACAGCAACGCCGCCCAAAGCCTGAAACGCGGGTGCGCCCTTAGCGGCGGGCAAACGATACACATCCACTACGCCGGCCACCTTGCGCGCCGCAGTATCGTCCAAGCTTGCCACATCGCTCCCAAGCACGGGCGGGCGCATGATGCTGGCGTAGAGCATACCGTCGAGTTTGATATCGTAACCATAAATCGCGCTGCCGCTTAACATGGCATCCATATCAACGATTTGGCGTGATGCGCCAATCTGCTTGAAATCTTTAACCTCTTTAAAGGTTAACGACTCAACAGCGGGGACTGGCTGCTTTGATGCGGCTAACGCTAACTCGCCGAACTTGGCCGAGCGACCCGATTTAGCATGCAGCACTTTATGGCTAGCGGTATACACCTCGCTCACGGGTACTTTCCAGCGCGCTGCGGCGGCTTGCTCTAGCATGGTTCTTGCCATCGCCCCCATCTGACGCATACGGTCGTAATTTTCGCGAATACTGCGGCTACCGTCGGTGTTTTGGCTGGCATAGCGTTTATCGGCTAAGCCTTGAATGGGGACGATTTTATCCCAATCCGCTTCTAACTCTTCGGCTAATACTTGCAGAATACCGGTTCTGATCCCCTGTCCCATCTCGGAGCGATGGCAAGTGAGGTACACTTTGTCGTCTTCACCAATGGCAATAAACAGATTCAGCCGCGCTTCTTTATCCTGCGCCAGCGCCATAGGGCTCCAAGTTAGTCCACTCGCCCCTAATGCTAATCCGCCACCCACTGCGCCAAACAGTTTTAACACGTCGCGGCGGCTGATATTTTCTACGGCAGTAAAAGTACTCATATTAGCCCTCCTGTTTGGCATAGTTTTGCAGTGCCGCTTTAATCCGCGGGTATGTTCCGCAGCGGCAGAGATTACCCGACATGGCCGAGTTAATTTGTTCTTCAGAAGGTTTCGGATGCTGCGCCACTAACGCCGCAGCCGACATCAATTGGCCCGCCTGACAATAGCCACACTGTGGCACGTTATGTTCGGCCCAAGCATTTTTAAGCTTTTGATTATCCAGCCCTTCAATTGTTGTCAGTCGTTTTCCCTGTGCCTGCCCCAAACTGGTTAAGCAAGCGCGTACGGGTTGGCCGTCTAAATGCACAGTACAAGCACCGCATAGCCCTGCACCGCAGCCATATTTAGTGCCCGTGAGCCCTAGAATATCCCGTAGTGCCCACAGGATTGGCATTTTAGGATCGGCATCTAAGGTAAATGATTTACCGTTGATGATCAGTGTCTGGGTTGAAAGTGTCTGAGAGGAAGCGGCGGTATTCGCTTCCTTGACGACTGCTTTGGTTGATAAAACTTCTGCCATAACTCACTCCTTAAGTGCCAACCACGACGCAAGATCGGCTTGGGTATCAATATCAATTGCGGCGCGGGGTAGTGTTATAGCGACTAACGCTCCCTGCTGTGCTTGTTGTTTTAAAATAGATTTCGCCCCGCGATCACCACTCAAATGAGTGAACAAAGGCAATGTAGAGGCATTAAAAATAGCAGGTACACCTAAATCATCCAAATAATGGGCGGCAACGTCTTTACCCGTTTCATGCCATGTCAAAATCAGTTGGCGATAATCATCGGCGCTCAGAGCCACTTGGTCAGCGAGCGTTAGCAGCATGGCATCAAAGCCTTGCTCCTTGGCATAACTTGCCGCCAAACTCACAGAGGAGGCCAAACCCGTGTGCCACTGTGGATTAATTAAAACATCAAAGGGGTGGCGGGAATGAAGTTCGGCTAATAATGGCTGTAATACGTGCTGGTGAGCACCGAGTATGACTAACAAAGGCGCATATTGTGGCGAATGTGTGTCTTGGCGCCCCAAATCTAAATCTTGGCAATGAAGCTGTTGTAAACGCTCAACATGGGTGCAAATGATGGCTTGTTCGCGAGTTTCTGTAGCGCTAAGTGATGGTATAAGCTGCGCTAACTTAGCCCCCTCAAAGCGCTTACTTTCACCCGCCGCAAGTACCACGATTAACAGCCGTTTGGATGAACGTGGCGTTTGCTCTGCCAACGTTAGCTCTGCAGACTTTGGCACTGGCGGCAATGTCATCAACGCATTATCTCATCGAGATGTTTTAAGGTCGCGCCATGGAGCACGCCGTGGCACTGGGCCAAAATACTTAAGGCCACTGCGCCCGGTAACTCGCCGCCAAGGGCAAGCCCTGCGGGAGCAGAAAACACTCCAGAAAAAGATTCAGTACTCAGCCCTGCCATCCCCAGCACTTTATCCCGTCGATGAGCTGGACCAAGCAAGGCGACATAGGCAAGTGGATAAGCTTGAATGACCTTCAATGCCGCAGCATCTAAGCCCAAGTTATGGTTCATCACTACGGCACAATCCAATTGGGCGATATGATTCGCGGTTAATTCTCCCGCGGCAAGTTTCACTACATGGGCATAGGGGAAATCCGCCGCTCTGGCATAGGCAGTACGACCATCAAAAACCGTCACTTGCCAGCCTAAGGTATGGGCCATGGCGGCAATAGGCTTAGCGTCGATACCACCGCCAAAAATGCCAAGGTGGAATCTTGGTCTCAGCGGAATGATCAGCGATTCTCCCGCCTCTTGGGTGAAGACGCCTGTGCGGACAAAATCGCTGGCGGGGAACGGTGTCAACGCTTCGGGGTAGAAAGCGGCTTGATATTGGCGCGCATCCGTCCCCGCTTTGACTAATGGCAATTGATAAAAACCTGACCGACCGTGGCGAAATGCCTGTACTAGCTCAACCAAACCAAGATCATGATTCTCTTTTAAGAGTGGGATCAACATGATATCTACTATGCCGCCACAGCCGAGTCGATAGCTGGCATCGGACTCATCGCTCGCGTCATAGGTCACGCACGTGACTTGCTTTGTCTGCATGGCCTTTTGGGCATGGCGGCGGAGATCGGCTTCTAAGCAGCCGCCACTTAACATACCCACGCCTTGACCGAACTCATGAAACAACATCATGGCGCCGGGTTTGCGATAGGCCGAGCCTTGAATTTGGGTGATCACCGCAAGCACCCAAGCGTCATCCGCCAGCGGTAACCAATGCTCTAGTAAATCTTCGATTTGGTGATCCATCCGCAAGGACTCCATTGGGTTAGGGATATTTGAAAAGACTTAATGCACTTTTTACTGTCGACACTATCGAAACAAATAACCGTCGAAACTACAAACTGTCAAAACTAAAAAATCGCTGGTTAAGATCGCTGATGAATATCACAGCTATCGACGTCTATTTTGTTATCAAGGTTTGATGCGAGTTTCATTTGTCGATAAAAAAGCATCGCCAAACGCTCGGTATTAAACACTTGGGCAACCAAGTTAGCAAAGGCGTGTACGTATTGAAAGGAGTAATAGATGTCAAAAAGTGTCGAAGCAGAAAATATGTTCAGGGGAGGATTCGAAGAGGAAGGATTGACGTCCATGTCTTGAGTGGCGTTCGTTCGTAAATCAACCACATCTCATCTAAAACTGATATTCCCCCGCCTTAGTGCGCAGTATCTGGGATTGATTATCTAGGCTAATAGAGGTCGATTCTATCTGCTCGATAATCTGTGATACTTCACGGGAATTATCGCGGATCACCATCATACTCGAAGCGATTTCTTTAGAAACCAAGGACTGTTCCTCAGTTGAAGCGGCAACCTGAGTATTGATCCCATGAATCGCTTCGGTACTGTGACGAATATCCTCAAATACTGCCACGATACGTTGCAGCTCTACCCCCGCCTTTTGCATAAGCGTCGCGGCTTGAGTCACAGATGTACCCACTTGATTCGTACGACTTTGAAGGCTTGCGACAATATCGTCGATTTCCTTGGTGGAATCTTGGGTACGCTGGGCTAATGATCTAACCTCATCGGCCACCACAGCGAAACCTCGCCCTTGCTCACCGGCCCTTGCGGCTTCAATCGCGGCATTCAGTGCCAGCAAATTCGTCTGCTCTGCAATCGCCTTAATCACACTCAACACATTACTAACTTGGGTGCTTTCGTTCACTAAATGCGACATAGAGTCTTGAGTATTGGTAAACTCAGTTTCCAATACCGACATGGCTTTCAACGCTTCCGATACCGTCTGTTTACCCACAGTAACATGCGCTTCATTTTCAGCGGCGCGACTTTCAGCGTTCGACGTGCTCTCACTCACATGCACTAAGGTCGTGGTCATTTCTTCCATCGCACTGGCGCTGGCATCCAGTTCTCTCGCCACCCGATTTGAGCTTTCACGCGAAACTTGAATGGATGCCTTGGTTTGCTTCGCTAAATCAGCGACCTCTTTTGCAATACCATCCGTTGTCGATAAGGAACTGGCAAGGGAAGAGATAAACAAGTTGATTTGATTAACGATTTCGCCAATCTCTCCCTGAGTGGTGACAGAGATCCGCCGCGCAAGATTTTTAGATCGCTGAATGTCGAGCAACTCACTACAGGTCTGCACTAAGGGAGTCACAATCCGGCTCTTAACGATAATGAATCCACCAACGGCCGCAAGAATCACGATGAACAATACGAACTGAGACCAGTTTAATGCCGCATGTAAGGAGTCGAGACGACCATTAACTTCACCATCGGTACGTTTATCCAACGCCGTAAAGAACTCATCAATCGGCTGCATGATCTTGGCTTTTTCTCTATGGTATTGGTCGCTATGTAATAATTCCCTCGCCATGGTTAAGTTAGGCTCGCCTTTTATCGTGTAGGTTTGGGTGTTGGAGTCCATAAATATACCTTTGACGGCATTCATGGCTTTCACTTCGAGGGCGACTAACGCATCTGAGTTTTTTTGGGCTTGTTCGAGGTAACGAAATTCTTCATCGGAAAAACCGAGGGACTTCATTTGCTCTTTTATAGCAATTCTCGCGCCGTCTGGCTTTGGCTTATCGCCATAACTCAGCACCAAATCCCAATAAATCTGATGATATTTTTCGGGTCTGGGTTTCTCACCATTACGGATAGCCAAAATATCCATATACATTTTTTCGTATTTTTCATCACCTGTGACGGCGTAGGTACGGGCGAGACGTGTTAAGTCATCGGAACCTTGCCTTAATTCATCGGCAAGTTGATAGGACTGATATCGGATGCTGGCGGCATCATTAAAGAGATCGATTTTAGACTTCACATTGAAGCTCAGTGCCGCAGAAATCACGGCACTCGCGACTATGGTCGAAAATACCACACTCATCATGGTTTTTGTTTTCATACTTACCCCAATAGACGGAAGAACTGCTTTAAGTCTAGAAGGAAAATCAGAAAACATCGGTAAAAGTGGGACAATCAATGGAAATAATCGTTTGATTTGCGAGCGATTATCGCTCACAAATCAAACAGTTCTTAATGACATGACACTTAGAGTAAAAGTTGATCCGCGACAAAGGGATTATGCTCGCGCTCTTCACCAAAGGTCGACATAGGACCATGCCCCGGAATAAATTCGACGTCGACACCCAAGGGCCACAGTTTTTCGGTGATCGAGTGAATTAAATCATGATGATTTGATTGAGGAAAATCGGTGCGACCGATTGAACTTCTAAACAAAATATCACCTACCCACGCCAATTTAGATTGGGCAGAGAAAAGGGCAATGTGTCCCGGCGTATGCCCAGGGCAATGCAGCACTGACAAACTTTGTTCACCCACTTGCACGTTGTCGCCATCCTGCAGATATTGATCCGGTTCAAAGGCATCGCAATGGGGAAAACCGAAGTTTTGGCTTTGCTTAGGTAAGTTTTCAATCCAGAATTTATCGGCGATATGCGGGCCAATAATCGGCACATTGGCGGCTTGCGCTAAGGCTTTAGCCCCACCGACATGATCGATATGCCCATGGGTAAGAATAATTTTGTCGAGGACGAGTCCAAGTTTCGTCACTTCGTTTTGTATTCTGTCAATGTTTCCCCCAGGATCCACGACCGCAGCTCGTTTGGTTTTTTCACACCAGATCAGGCTGCAATTTTGCTGAAAAGGTGTCACTGGAATAATCTGATACTTCATAGCTTCAATCTCGTGTTATCCATAAGCGATAGATTACGCTAAGAAACTCATCATGGCTCAAATTTATAATGGAAAAATTGATCTTCACCAAAAGCTAATCAAATAATCCTAGCTTGTAGCATAAACTATTTGGTCTATACCCAAGGTAGTTGAAGATACGAGTTTCAACTAGCCTAGGTTGCTGCATCTTCAGGTTATTTGGGTATACAATCTGCCAATCACAATAACATGATCCTCTGCCATTAAGGTTGTTTGATGAAACCCGATATTATTCTCGCCGGAGTGCTGGCGAAGAAACATACTTTTACCTTGCCCCTCAACTATCAAAATCCGATTGCAGAGCAAATCCAAGTGTTTGCCAGAGAACTCTGTAGCCCAGAAAACAAAGATAAAAAGCTACCTTATATCGTGTTTTTCCAAGGCGGCCCCGGATTTGCGGCCATGCGCCCCGCCAGCAACAGCGGCTGGATCCGCCGCGCATTAAAAGAATATCGGGTGTTATTACTCGATCAACGCGGCACAGGCTTATCAACACCAATTAATTATCAAAGCCTGCAACACTTAGAGCCAGCAGCTCAAGCTGAGTATCTGAGCCATTTCAGGGCTGACAATATCATTCGTGATGCCGAGACGATTCGCGCCCAACTTTGCCCCGCCGATAAATGGGCAATTCTCGGCCAAAGTTTCGGCGGATTTTGCGTGTTGCATTATTTAAGCGCCGCCCCTCAAGGTGTTAACGAAGCCTATATCACAGGTGGCATACCGTCATTAACCCGCAGCGCCGATGATGTCTATCTTGCGACTTATCAACGCGTACTGGCGAAGAATAAACAATTTTTCCAACGCTTCCACGATGCCCAACATTTAGCCACTCGCTTAGCCAAACACTTGCTTGAAAATGAAGTGTATTTAGCCACGGGAGAACGCCTCACGGTTGAAATGTTGCAGCTGCTGGGTATTAATATCGGCATGGAGCAAGGACCTGAATCGGTTTATTATTTACTTGAGCAAGCCTTAATCAACACAGCTTCTGGGACAGTCGTTAACCCGTTATTTTTAAATCATTTCGGTCAAATGCTCGACTACAACACTAACCCGATTTTTGCCCTGCTGCATGAGGCGATCTACTGCCAGCACACAGCTTCACAATGGGCGGCGCACAGGGTAAGACAACAATTCCCCGCATTTAACTATCAGCAAGGTAAGCCTTTTTTATTTACCGGCGAGATGATTTACCCTTGGATGTTTGACCAATTCAGTCACTTAGTGCCCCTTAAAGCCGCAGCTGAAATCCTTGCCCATAAATCAAATTGGCCTGCACTGTATAATCTTGAACAACTGGCGCAAAACCGCGTCCCCGTTGCCGCGGCCATTTACAGTGAAGATATGTTTGTCGAGATGCAATACAGCCTTGAAACCGCGCAACAGGTCGGCAGGCTAAAGTATTGGCTAACATCAGAATATGAACACAACGGCATTCGCATGGATGGTGAGCACATACTGGATAAGCTCATCAGCTTAAACCGAGGCGACACCTTAAGATAAAGGTTAATTTTAAGGGCTAATTAAGTTAACGCTGACATTATAAACCTGCTCCTCATCTATTGAGTGATTTTGGCAAGTTTCAACGACCTATTTCCGTATGAGTAAACCGTTTTGGTTTACTCTTTTTTTTGCCAAAATTTAGGGCTATTTCGCGCCATTGTTATACCAATCACATTAAATATCTAATCAGTTCAGAGCCTCACAGGCATCTCAATCCAAGGCGCATTGACGCAAAAATGGTTATTCCCTTTTAAGTCAATGTAACACCGGAGTGGGATGCCTGTGTGGCTCCCAAAGGGCGGGTTTCAAAGCGCTTTATACTGCGTTCAAAGCTTTCGACAGAGCACCACTATGCCTTCAAGCCTTCGCCTTGTCTAAAGCGCGTTAAACTCCCGCTGAATGAACAGATATTTAATACGATTGGTATTAATGGCCGGAAATGCCCCTAAAACCAATGACACCCGTGCCTATCAAACCTCAGCAGCCACTTTGCGTGTTCGACTCCGAGTCCCTGAACTCGCACTCGACTTTTTCGCACTGCTACTTGTCGTTGTACTTGTTTTAGCGGTACTTGCCGTGCCAGTGCGTTTTGTCGAGCTAGAGGCTTTGCGGTAAGGCGACTTGCGATAACCAGATTTACTCCCAGCCGTTTTACGATAACCTTGACCTTGTAAACCATTAAGCGCGGTTGGTAGTTGTGCTCCTGCATTTTGGATAAGCGTGGATAAAGTGCCTAGCAGCGGTTGCATAAAGGCTTGATAGGAGGTTTCTTTATGGCAAATGCCGTTCAGGCTGGCTTCCCACAGGGCTGTCATATCCGGCGTAGTCGCACTCGCGGGCAAGCTGTTAATCAAGCCCTTACCCACGTCTGTAGAGACAATGGATTTGCCTAAGCGTTGTAAAAAACCGCGTTTGAACAGCAATTCGATGATACCTGCACGGGTGGCTTCAGTACCTAAGCCATCGGTTTCTTTGAGTATTTTACGGATCTCAGCGTCGGTGACGTAACGGCTGATCCCCGTCATAGCACCGAGTAAAGTGGCATCGGTAAAAGCTTTTGGCGGCTGGGTATTTTTTTCAAGCAATTCGCCGCGAGTACAATGCAAAGCCTGCCCTAGTTTCAGAGGGGGCAACTGGCCGATAAACTCGTCATTCTCCTCATCATCCTTACCCGCGCTTTCTTCCGTTGTGTTGCCACTGGTCTTACTGCCATTTGGCTCTTGGCGGGCAAAGAGTTGCTTCCAGCCGAGGGATTTATCCTGACGCGCCTTGGTATTAAATAAGCCGCCCTCAATTGTCACTTGCACTGTGGTTTCACTGTAACAATAGGCTGGATAAAACTGGGCTAAGTACTGGCGGGCAACATGAAGATATAACTGCCTCTCACGCTGACTCAAGCTGGATAAGTTAGCCGTCTTCTCGGTAGGAACAATGGCGTGGTGGGCATCCACTTTTTTATCATCCCATGCCTTGGATTTAAGCCGTGGTTCGGGGGCATCGGCGCCTTGCAATAACTCAGCGGCACCGCTGCTAATCGCCTTAAGAACCGACGACGCTAAGCTATGTTGCTCGACGGGCAAATAACGGCTGTCGGAGCGAGGATAGGTAATGAGCTTATGGCGTTCATACAGACTCTGGCAGGTATCGAGCACGTCCTTAGCACTCATGCCAAACCGTTTTGCTGCATCAATCTGCAGCGCGGATAAGCTGTAGGGCAAAGGCGGATTCTGTTTCTTGTCCTTAGCCACTAATTGAGTCACTAAAGCGGGTTTATCACTGATGCGACTCACCACATTTTGCGCTAACCCTCTGGCTAGTACTCGCCCTTCTTCATCCATGTATGGCTGGCAAGCTTCGCTGGGTTGCCACTTAGCACTGAAGGTTTCTTGCTTTTCGGTCGCCAAATGCGCTAGCACTTCATAGAAAGGTTTAGATTGAAAATTGGCAATCTCTTCATCACGGCGCACCACTAGCCCGAGTAAAGGCGTTTGTACACGCCCAACGGACAACACGCCTTGATAGCCGACCTTTTTACCTTGGATGGTATACGCACGCGTCATATTCATGCCGTAAAGCCAATCGGCGCGGCTACGGGCTAAGGCCGATGTGGACAAAGGAATAAACTCGCGATTACTGCGTAGCTGAGTTAACGCCCGTTTTACGGCTTGTGGGTTTAAGTCGCTGATCAGTAAACGCTGAGTTTGATGTAGTTTGTCCCCTGTCACCCCAAGATAAGCAATCACTTCATCCACCAGTAACTGCCCTTCACGGTCGGGATCGCCCGCATTAACCAGCGTATTGGCTTGTTTGACTAATCGTTTTAGCACTGTGAGTTGACTGCGGGTTGCGGCCTTAGGTTTTAGTTGCCACTTGTCCGGCACTATTGGCAAGTGCTCGAATTTCCACGACTTAAATTCGGGATTATAGGCATCGGGCTGCGCTTGTTCGAGCAAGTGACCGACACACCAAGACACGCAATCGCCATTGGCGGCTTCGATAAATCCATCGCCTTTTTTATGGGGTTTAGGCAATACATCGGCAATGGCCCGCCCTAGGCTAGGTTTTTCAGCGATATAGAGGATCATACAAACACCAAGCACTGGATATAATTACAGTATAATTTAGCCCAAACGCCCGTTGAGTGCAAATTTCTGTGACAAACCGAGCTTATATACCAAAACTCAAGTGTAAATTCAATTGCGAATAGTTCTCAACAACTACTAAGATACACTGAAATTTAGAGGAGTGGCTATGAGACAATTTGCAACAAATGCGCGGCAGACGATGACAACCAGTCCAGCATTGATATTAAGATTCAATCAGTTACTGTTATTTCATAGCCTGATGTTACTCGCGATAAGTATGCTCACCAGCACTTGGCTGGGACAAATGAAAATCATCGACATGCCTTTAGCTTGGGGATTCATGTTAGTGATACCCATTGCGGTGAGTTTATCGCTACTGCTAAAACATCAAGTCACCCGCCATAGCTTAAGCAGCTTATTCGGGGTGTGGATGCTGCTGTGGATCTGGGGATGAGCCAACTAACCTATGGCTGAAAAGATCAGTAGCCTCGCTGCTCCAACAATGGATTGAGTTCGCGGATGTCGAGAACAAACACTCATAGAAGTTTCCCCTAGCCCAATCGCGACACCTTTCCCAAGTGGCGGTTAACGCTCTATAAAAAAGCCATAAAAAAGCTAAAAAAAAGCTAAAAAAAGCTAAAAAAAAGCCAGTGACATTATCACTGGCTTTTTATCCGCCTAACGTTTCACCTTATGGGTGACAAACGTTATGCAGCTCTAAATTAGTACCGATATCTTTGTTACGATCCGCTTTAGCATCGTCATTACGCAGTTGCGTCAAGTGATCTAAATACGCTTGATCTACATCGTTAGTGATGTAATGACCATCGAAAACAGAGGTTTCGAAACGCTTAATCGCTGGATTTTCCATTCTTACCGCTTCGATTAAATCAGGTAAGTCTTGGAAAATAATGCCATCAGCACCAATTAACTTGGCGATTTCATCGGCATCACGACCGTGTGCAATAAGCTCATTCGATGTTGGCATATCAATACCGTACACGTTCGGGAAACGAATTTCCGGTGCGGCAGAGGCAAAGTACACTTTCTTAGCACCTGCTTCACGGGCCATTTCGATGATTTGCTCTGAGGTCGTACCGCGAACGATAGAGTCGTCCACCAACAGGACATTTTTGCCTTTGAACTCAGTGTTAATGGCATTCAACTTACGACGCACTGACTTCTTGCGCTCCTGTTGACCCGGCATGATGAAGGTACGGCCAATATAACGGTTTTTCACAAAACCTTGGCGGTACGGTAAGTCCATGCAACGGGCAATTTCCAGCGCGATATCGCAAGAGGTTTCAGGAATAGGAATAACCACGTCGATATCGTGATCGTACCATTCCTTCTTAATCTTCTCGCCAAGCTTAGCGCCCATGTTGACGCGACTTGCATATACAGACACTTTGTCGATCGTCGAATCTGGACGGGCAAAATAAACGAATTCGAAGATACAAGGTGCATAGCTAGGCTCGGCTGCACATTGACGGGTATACAGCTGACCGTCAATTGACACATAAATCGCTTCACCCGGTGCTACATCACGCATCACTTCAAAGCCAACTGCATCGAGTGCCACACTTTCAGAAGCCACCATGTACTCAGTGCCAGTGGCAGTTTCGTGCTTACCTAATACCAAAGGACGAATACCAAATGGGTCACGGAACGCGACTAAGCCTTGACCAATAATCATGGCAACAACCGCGTAGGCGCCACGAGCTTGTTGGTGTACGTTAGCGACCGCATCGAACACTTCTTCCGACGTCAGGGTCAAACTCGTGGTTTTTTGCAGTTCGTCGGCCAACAGGTTTAACAAGACTTCAGAATCCGAAGTGGTGTTCACGTGGCGACGTTTTTTGATCAGCCCTTCGGCTAATTCGACTGTGTTGGTTAAGTTACCGTTATGGGCTAATGAGATCCCAAATGGCGAGTTAACATAGAAAGGCTGCGCTTCAGATGCGCTTGAACTGCCCGCAGTTGGATAACGCACATGGCCAATACCAGCATTACCTTGTAGGCGTTGCATATGTTTGACTTCAAAAACGTCTTTAACCAAACCATTGGCTTTACGTAGTCTGAAAGCACCACGATCAATGGTCACAATACCTGCCGCATCCTGACCTCTGTGCTGCAACACTGTCAGTGCATCATAAATGGTCTGATTAACCGATGATTGGCCAACTATTCCGACGATACCACACATGGGTAAGCTTCCTCATTGTAAGATGTTCTATCACTTAGGATTATTTTATTTTCTTTCTTATAGTTTGGGTACAAAGCTGGAGGTGTTTTCCAAATAGTTAAAAAACCATTGAATGACAACGCCAAATTCGGGCACTAGCACAGAGTCCTTCCACCATTGGGTGTTGGGTGAACCTGTGAAAGCATCCATAAAAAACAGCAAGGCGCTCACAATTAGCGCGCCTCGAATAGCACCAAAACACAGGCCCAAGAGCCTATCAGTGCCAGATAATCCGGTTTTGACAACAAGTTGTCCGAGAATATAGTTAACTAAGGCGCCGAGTACCAAAGTGGTAATAAAGAGGATGGCAATAGAAACGCCATTACGCAGCATCTCATCGTTCATTTGAGTTAAGTGAACGGCAAGATCTTGGTAAAATTGGCTGGCAACAAAGAAAGCCGCGAACCATACCACTAAGGACATGGCTTCTTTGGCGAATCCGCGGATTAGACTGATGAGAGTCGATAATCCGATGACGAATATGATAGCGTAATCAATCCAAACCATTGAGATGGCTTTCCGACATGGGCTTTAAGACGGCGCGATTCTACCAGAGACTGAAACGATTCTCACCCCTAGAGAGGTAAATAAATCATTTTCAGTCGCGGATCTTATATCACCATTAAGATTCTAAGGGATTAAAAGGAACAATCCAGCCCTTAAGACGCGTGAGGTTTTCCACCTCAACTTGTATTTTCTTCAGCTTTGCCTCAGACACATCTGGCCCGACAAACACTTTGGTTAATACGCCATCTTTAGGATTTTCAGGGATAGTGTACGCTTTAAAACCACTCTTACGTAGCTGTGCAATCAAGGCTTTAACATTGGTTGCATTGTTAAAACTGCCGAGCTGTAAGGTAAAGCCACTTTTTAAGCTGTCACGGCTGGCAGTACTGGCTTTTGGCGTTTCTGCTTTGGGCTTTTCAGTCTTAGCGACGGTTGGCGCTTTAGTCTCAGCTTTTTTAGCGGGCTCCGTTTTTACCGTCGCCTTAGGTGGCTCTTTTTTAGGTTCTGGTTTCGCTTCCGGCTTTTTAACTTCTGCTTGCTTAACCTCTGGCTTTTTCACCTCGGGTTTAACGTCCGCCTTAACGTCTTGCTTAGCGATGGCAGCTGACTTGTCACTGTCGGCGTTATTGCCTGTCTCAGCTAAGGCAACATCAGCCCCACTCAGCGCAGCAGCATCTTCGGCCGACAAGACTTCAAACATATCATCGTCGGCTTTTTGCTGCTCAATCACAGTCGGACGCAAAGGAATTTCGGAAAACTGCTCTTCTTGGCGATCTTTCTTGCCATCCAAAATATCCGGCAAAAAAATCACTCCAAGCGCAACCAGCACCACAGTGCCGACTAAACGATTATGAAACTGGCTAGACAAAACGGACTTCCTGCATAAATTGAGACTTAAAACCTGCCACAGTGTAAAAGGAGCCAAACACAATTACCACATCATCTGGGTTAATTTGCGCTTTTAATGCCGACCATCCCTCAGCTATGCCCTCAAACTCAAATGCGCTGGCCTCAGGTGCTAAGGTTTTGCGCAGCATGGCAGAACTCGCGCCACGCTCACCATGAAGGCTCACTAAATACCAAGTGTCGACCAGAGGATGGATCACAGGCAACACGCCTGCGATATCTTTATCCTTCAACATGCCACAAAGGGCAAACACGCGTTTACCTACGACCATTGGCGCTAATTGCTGCACCAAAAAACGCGCCGCATGGGGATTATGCGCCACATCGAGTAGTACTAACGGCTGCTCACTCACCCGCTCTAATCGACCGGTTAACCGAGCCGTGCTAATGCCCTGGGCAATAATAGCGGGCGCGATATCCGGCCAACCCTGTTCAATTACGGCCAATACAGTCGCCGCATTAGGTAGCGGCAAGGTCGGTAACGCTAAATCGTGCAGTTTGAGCACTTGGCCTTGAAAGTCCCACAAACTACCATGGACTTGATAACTGAATTCGTTGCCGACGCGATACAAAATGGCGCCAACCTCATTGGCAACATCATTGACGGTATGCGGCAAGTTGGGCTCGCCAACAATCGCAGCTTTACCGTGACGGAAAATACCCGCCTTTTCACGGCCGACAAGTTCACGGGTATTCCCCAGATAACTTTCATGATCTAAATCGACCGACGTCACCACGCTGATATCGGCATCGATAATATTGGTGGCATCTAACCGTCCACCTAAACCGACTTCTAAGATGACTACATCAAGCTTAGCGGCTTTAAACAGTATCAGGCCCGCAAGCGTAGCGTATTCAAAAAAGGTCAGGGAAATCTCGGCGCGCGCCGCTTCAATTTGCTCAAAGGCGGCGACAAAGGCGCTATCACTGGCGTCGCTGCCATTAATACGCACTCGCTCGTTATATTTCAGCATGTGCGGCGAGCTGTATACGCCCACAGTCAAACCCGATAATCGCAGAATATTTTCCAGCATGGCGCAAGTTGTACCTTTACCATTTGTGCCAGCGACTGTGACTATTTTGCTTTGGCCTAAATCTAATAGGCCAAGGGTTTGCGCGACCTTAGAAACTCGGGTTAATCCCATATCGATTTCGGTTGGATGTATGGATAACAAATAATCCAACCACTGTTCCAATGCTGCATTTGACGCTGGCGCTGTTAGCATGTCCGTACATCCTCGTATTCGATTATCTCTCAAATAAGAACTTTTCAATCCAACATGAATAATGGCCCAAGGGCGAGTTTAGGCAATTGATATTGTTCTGGATAAGTCACATCGACTAAATAAAGCCCATGGGGTTTAGCCGTCGCTGCGGCTTGATTTCTGTCTTTTAAGGCGAGCAAATCACCCATCCATGTCAGCGACTGATTGCCTAAACCGATTTCTAATAATGAACCGACGATATTGCGCACCATGTGGTGTAAAAAGGCGTTAGCGGCGATATCGACAATCACATACATGCCTTGGCGCGTGACATTGACGCAATGTACATTACGAAACGGCGTTTTCGACTGACACTGGACTGCGCGAAAGCTGGTAAAATCTTGCTCGCCTAAGAGTGCCTGCGCCGCTTGGTGCATTCTATCGGCATCGATATCGCCGTGATAATGGCTGACACCGTGACGCAAAATGCCTGGACGGAAATTATAATTATAAATCACGTAACGGTAGCGTCTGGCAGTTGCTGAAAAGCGTGCGTGAAAACTGTCATCGACTTCTTTAACCCAACGCACGGCAATATTATCGGGCAAATTGGCATTCACCCCTAAGGTCCATGCGCCTTCATTACGAATGGCATTGGTTTCAAAATGAACCACTTGTCCCGTGGCATGCACGCCCGCGTCGGTACGGCCAGCGCAGAAGACGCCGATAGGCTCGTTGGCCACTATCGACAGCGCCCGTTCTAATTGCCCTTGTACTGAATCGACTTCGGCCTGACGTTGCCAGCCAAAATAACCATTGCCGTCATATTCAATACCTAATGCAATCCGCATCCACTTTTCCTCACAATTGATTTAGCGGCGCATTTTATCACAGCAGCCCATAAAAAAAACGGCGCTGAAGGCGCCGTTAGGTTGAAACTCTCTCAATCGGGATTAACTCATCTCTTTGAGTAAACGTCCGGCTTCATCTTGCTGGCGCTCATTACCATCAATTTGCACTTCTTTGAGCAGAGCTTTGGCGCTGTCGCTGTCGTCAATTTCGATATAAGCGCGGGCTAAATCCAGCTTAGCGTTGACTGAGTTTTCTTCATCATCGACATCAATCATAGCGGCGTCACCGATTAAGGCTCCGACATCACTCATTTCCACGTCGACTTCCGAATACAAATCGGTATCAGTGCCGTCTTCATCGGCATCATTCAACAACTTGTCGATGTCGATAAAGCCGTTTTCATTTTGGAAATTCGTTAAATCATGCTCAGGAACCAACTTCTTCTGCGCTTTACGCGATTCTTGGGCATCGAGTGCTGCTAACGCTTCGTCGACTGTGAGATCATCGACGAGTGAGAAACTGTCTTCCGACGTCATTACATCTTCATCGTCATCAAAATCGGTATTGGCCGTGAAAGCAGCAAGTACATTATCGTCGCTTAAATCGAGGCCTTGCTCAGAATCGTCAGCATCCTCTTGGGTATCGAGTTTAAAATCTTCACTAAAATCAACATCGTTACGCGTCGCCTTAATCGGCTTCTCTTGAGCCGCATCATCCGGAGCCGGCGTATCAACTAGCGAAGCATCGGCATTAGGCTCGACATTATCGACATCCGTTTCAGCGGCGGCATCAGCTGGCGTCGCAGCAGGTTTGGCCTTAGGCGCAAAATCAAGCTCTGAGTCCCAATCGAGCACGTGGGGATCTTTGTTCTTATTGGCTTTTAAATCATTAAAGAAAGAAGACTCTTTTTCCTTAACACTCGCTGCGGCGGTAGCGGCAGCTAAAGTGGCTGCTGCCGCAGTCAGGGCGTCAGAATCATCATCTTCACCCAACTCTTCGACTAACGAGAAAGTATCATCAGTGCCGTCAATCGAGTGAGACGCACCAATACCTTTGAGTAAATTGTCTTCATCTGTGGCGTTATCGTCCGCATCAAGCTGCGCCGTTTCCATATCGAAGTCGAATTCATCTTCATCGGCATCGAGTTGCTCTGGCACATCAAATTCAGCTAACAGCGCATCTAAATCTTCATCGCCTGACGCTTCGCCCTTGATATCTTCCGGTAACGAAGCTTCTAGCTCTGCGGCAATTTCTGCACTGTTCGCATCATCTGCGGTATCGTTTTGTGCATCGTCTTCAGCATCAACTTTGATTTCAGGCTCAGCATCAAAACTCGCCAGCAACGAATCAATATCATCGGATTCATCTACGCCTAATTCATCCAGTTCATCGTCTAACTCGGCAGCGATTTCAGCACCAAGATCAGGTTCAGCTTCGGGTTCTGCTGGTTTATCGAAATCGGCTAACAGCGCATCGATATCGTCAGTGTCTTCTACGCCAAGCTCATCAAGCTCTGCATCTAACTCGGCGGCAATCTCAGCACCCAGATCAGGCTCTGCTTCGGGTTCAGCTGGTTTATCAAAATCCGCTAACAGCGCATCGATATCGTCAGTGTCTTCTACGCCAAGCTCATCCAGCTCTGCGTCTAACTCGGCGGCAATTTCAGCGCCAAGATCAGGCTCAACTTCAGGTTCTACTGGTTTATCGAAATCTGCTAACAAGGCATCGATGTCGTCGGTATCTTCTACGCCCAGCTCATCAAGTTCGGCATCTAACTCGGCAGCAATTTCAGCGCCAATATCAGACTCGACTTCAGGTTCAGCGGCTGGCGTTGGTTTATCGAAATCGGCCAATAGGGCATCGATATCATCAACCTCTTCTCCGCCCAGTTCATCATCTAGCTCATCATCGAGTTCTGCGGCGATGGCGGCACTGAGATCTTCATCGTCAGAATCAATAGATTCTGTTGCAGGTTCTTTTGCCGTTTCTGGATCTTCAGCAGGAACACTAAACTCGGCAAGTAAGGCATCGAGATCATCGTCATCGGCGACGGCTTCATTGGCAGCTTGAGTATCTTCTACTTCAACGTCGTCTTCTTCAGCTAAATAGCTAGCAAAGTTTCGTTCTAATTCACTTAAATCGTCTTCAGCTTCAGTGTTGTCTTCTGAACCTAGGCCCGCTAATAGCGCATCGAGATCGGCTTCCTCAAGAATATTGTCAGATTTAGGTTTCTCCTCAACAATATCCTCTTCCTGATCGCCCATGGCTTCGGCCCACAGGTCATCAAGAGATTGCCCTTCGTCTTCAACCTCAGGTTCGGCAGAGAGACCCGGATCGACAAACATTTCAGACGCCATATCCATCTGATCGTTTGAGTCAGTCAAATCTTGCTCAGGTTGTAAATCGACGCTGCCCATATCAAGCAGGCTATCGATAGAGTCCGCATGGTCGGTATCTAAATGCACCGCCATATCATCTAAGTCGTCATCATCCATGTCCATGATGGCAGTACCGGCAACGCCAGCAGCACCCGCGGCCATAACCGCTTCTTGCGCCTGCATTTCACGACGTTCTTTATTACGTTTACGGCGCAGCAACCAGAACACTGCCAGTAACAAGAACAAGGCAGGGATCACAGCGGCAGCAATCATTAACACTGGACTGTTGAGGATATTACGCCATAAATCATCGGGCTCAGCAGGCGCCTGAGTCTCAGCTTCAGCCGTTCCCGTTGCCATCTCTGGCGTTTGGGCAGCTTCAACTTCGGCTTTCAAAGCTTGATTTTGCAGTTTGCTGGCTTGCAGGGTTTCTTCTAGCACGGCAATGCGTTGATTCAATTCTTCAACTTTCACTTTTAGCGCTTCAACATCTGAAGTGCGGACAGTGAGCTGATCTTGGGTGCGAGCTAATTCATCGGTTAATGACAGATTTTTACTTTCAGCTGCTTCTAAGCGCGACGTTACATCAGAGCTCAGCATCTTAGGCTTGTCTGGCGCCGGCGTTTCTACCACTGGCACTTTGGGCGGCGTCACTTTGGTTTCAGTGATCACTTTGGTTTCAGCAATCACAACAGGAGCAGTAACAGGCGCTTGCGTGATTACCTTAGCAGCTGGTTTCTGCGTCGCTTTCGCTGGCGCACGGGATTGTCTGTCGCTTTGCTCTGCTCTTGCTATCGCCATACTATTGGGAATCGACAGCATGACTTCCTTAGACGGGATCAGCAGGATCATGCCACGTTCTAAACTGTTGTAGCTGGCAGAGTTAAACGCATGAGGGTTAGCATCGTATAATGCGGCCATCACTTGATAGACGCTGACACTGGCATCGGGACGGACTTTTTGCGCTATGCTCCAAAAAGTGTCTCTGGATGTCGTTGGGCCATATTGATGATTAACTTGACGGATCTGTCCGTCTGGCCCCATGATTTTTAAGGGTTTTAATCTTGGCGTATCTGCTGCAACGGCGGGATCAATAAAATAAGCGGTAGAAGAAACAGCTAAAACAGTGGCTATTAGACCCACAAGATACGAAGTGCGAAATTTCATCAATCCTTCCCTTTGAAGCGCTATAAAGTTATCTCGCTGATAACAGGCTTTAGGCAATTGTATTTATTGAGATTACTATAAACCAGAAATCCCTGCCCTGCTACTGTTCACAATTGTAAAACAAAAAAAGCCTGCTGACAGCAGGCTTTTTCAATGGGCATGAAATGCAATCTCGTGCTTAGTAATAATCTCTCACTAAGATCTCGGCAATTTGCACACTGTTCAAGGCTGCGCCCTTACGAATATTGTCTGACACCACCCAAAGGTTAATCCCGTGAGAATGAGAGATATCCTTACGAATGCGGCCAACATAAACCGGATCGGTACCAGCACCATCGGTTACAGCCGTTGGATAGTCATCATCTGACTCAAACAATACCACTCCTTCGGCATTACGCAGTAAAGCTTTAACGTCTTCTGCATCGACAGGCTGACGAGTTTCGATATTAATGGCTTCCGAGTGACCATAAAACACAGGTACACGTACGGCGGTTGCATTCACTAAAATCTCATCGTCACCGAAAATCTTCTGGGTTTCCCAGACCATTTTCATTTCTTCTTTGGTATAGCCGTTATCCATAAATTTATCGATTTGCGGCAATACGTTAAAAGCAATTTGCTTTGGATAAACTTCGGCTTCAGCAGGCAAACCTTGCAGCAGTTTAGTACACTGATGCGCTAACTCTTCAATGGCTTTTTTACCTGTACCCGAAACTGACTGGTACGTTGCCACATTAATGCGGCTGATACCATAGGCATCATAAATAGGCTTAAGCGCCACTAGCATTTGAATGGTTGAGCAATTTGGATTAGCGATGATATTGCGATTGCGGAAATCGGCGATAGCATGTGGATTCACTTCGGGTACGACCAAAGGAATATCGATGTCGTATCTAAAGTGCGAGGTGTTATCGATAACAACACAACCCGCTTCAGCCGCAATCGGTGCCCATTTGGCGGAAACATCACCCCCTGCGGAGAAGAAACCAATTTGAGCTTGGGTCCAATCGAAGGTTTCTACGTCGAGAATGGTAATTTGTTTGCCATGAAAGCTGACCGTTTCACCGGCGCTGCGGCTACTGGCTAAAGGGTACAAATTTGCAACCGGGAAATTACGCTCTTCGAGGATCTCTATCATTGTTTGACCCACTGCGCCCGATGCACCTAAAACGACAACATTAAATTCCTGTGACATAGCTACTGACCGACTCCTGAAAAACCTAAATTGGACAACCAATCTACCTCAGATTGACCGTCATAAGCCAGCGCCAATGCACTAAATTCGCGTCTATGTTGGTGATTTTTTCTCATAGTGTCGAAGCCATTCTCATTTAAGAATGTATTTCTGAACATCTTGTCATCATCGCGCAAATCATAGACAAAACGCGCGAGCTGCAATAACGCTTTTTCATTCGGCGCTGTCGCAAGTTCGACCGCCTTAATGTTAAAGCTTGGCAACAGATCCAGCAGGCTTTTATCTGCAGTGATATTCAGCAACTGGCATAATTTTTGGTAGAGCATAAAAGTGCCGCGCGCCTTACCTTCTAAGCTATAACCTGCGATATGCGGCGTAGCAAACTCTGCCAGTGGCACCAGTTCCGGCAGCGGTGTTGGCTCGCCTTCCCACACATCGAGCACTAATTTAAGATCATCACGTTGCTGCTTCACTTTGATAAGCGCCTGATTATCTATCACATCACCGCGGCAGCAATTCACGAACCATGTATTTGGTTTGAGTGCCTTTAAGCGCGCCTCATCAAACAAATACTTGGTTTTATGCTCGCCCGTGCGCGTGATGGGCACATGCAAACTGATGATATCGGCCTGCGCCATGATGGTTTCTAAGCTCACAAAACTACGCGGATCGCCCTCTGCAGCTTTAATGGGATCGTTAAGCAGTACTTTAATACCATAGGCTTGCAAACATTTTGCCGTCGCAGTGCCAGTGTTGCCCGCGCCCACTATGCCGACGACTTTTCCCTTAAGCGGCGAATTAAAGCGCTGCGCTAACTCCAGCATAGCGATAAAAGCAAACTCCCCAACCGCAGTCGCATTGCAACCTGGTGCATTAGAGAAGGGAATATTACGCTCAGCAAGATAGGCTAAATCCACATGATCTGTGCCTATGGTGGCACTGCCGACAAATTTCAGCTTGTTATTGCCTGAGAGCAACTCGGCATTCACTTTGGTGACCGAGCGCACTAATAGCACATCGGCCTCGCGCACTTGCTCTGCGGTTAACGTGCGGCCGTTAACAGGAATAATGTCCCCGAGATCGCCAAATAGCGGTTCAACATAGGGCATATTTTCATCGACTAAAATCTTCATGGGCACCTGATCGGATAAAAGTGGGAATGGAAGGCATCAAGATGCTCGGTATTCTAACAAGACTAATTGGATAAATCCCTGCCTCTGCAACAGGTTCACATAAAACGCCCATAAAAAAGGGAAGCCTAAGCTTCCCTTCTATCGCGTTTGATAAACAAACTTATTTGAATTTACGCATCACTAGCGTGGCGTTTGTACCGCCAAAACCAAAGCTGTTACTCATGACTGTATTCAGCTCAGCATCGCGATATTCACGAACGATAGGCATATCTTTCGCCGCGTCGTCCAGATTATCAATATTGATGCTTGGGGCAATAAAGCTGTTTTCCATCATGATTAAGCTGTAAATCGCTTCATGTACACCAGCAGCGCCTAAAGCATGACCTGTCATAGACTTAGTCGATGCAATAGGTGGGCACTTGTCTTTGAATACTTCACGTAGCGCTTCTAATTCACGTACGTCGCCCACTGGCGTTGAAGTGCCGTGAGTATTGATGTAATCGATTGGGGTATCAACATCGGCCATGGCCATTTGCATACAACGCACTGCGCCTTCGCCAGATGGCGCTACCATGTCATAACCGTCTGAAGACGCGCCATAGCCAATCACTTCAGCGTAAATTTTTGCGCCGCGAGCCAGAGCATGCTCTAACTCTTCAACCACTAAAATACCGCCGCCGCCAGAGATCACAAAACCATCACGGTCTGCATCATAGGTACGAGAGGCTTTTTCTGGTGTGGCATTGTACTTAGTTGACAGTGCGCCCATAGCATCAAAGCCCATGGTCAGCGTCCAATCCACTTCTTCAGCACCACCGGCAAACACCATGTCTTGCTTACCCATTTGGATAAGTTCAACGGCGTGACCAATACAGTGGGCGCTGGTTGCACAGGCTGAACTGATAGAATAGTTCATGCCTTTAATTTTAAATGGCGTAGCCAAACAAGCACTGGCCGTGCTCGACATGATGCGAGGCACAATATACGGACCAACACGTTTGACGCCTTTTTCACGCAGTGTATCGGCAGATTGCACTTGGTTAGACGATGATGCGCCGCCTGTACCGACAATCAAACCGACGCGCGGATCTGAATACTGCTCTTCAGTTAAATTGGCATCGCTAACGGCTTCTTGCATCGCAATGTAAGCATAGGCAGCGGCATCGCCCATGAAGCGTAGCGCTTTACGATCGATATGCTCAGCTGGGTTTAACTTGATGTCACCCCATACGTGGCTACGTAACTGCATCTCTTCAAACTGAGCTGAATGCGTAATACCACTGCGGCCCGCTTTCAGTGACTCGGTCACTTCTTGCTTGTTATTACCGATACTTGAAACAACACCCATTCCGGTGATCACGACTCTTTTCATTTTATTGCTATCCATTGTGTACATGTCAGTACCTACTTTTCGCTGAGCCAATAGTATCTGTTTTGACTCAATTAAGTGGTCAGCTTTCCATAAAGGCGAGTAAAATAATGCCAATTATGAGACCGAGAGTAAATTTCTTTGACTGCAGAGCCCAATAAACCTTGCCAAATTAAGCGTGATTACCAGCAATTAATCAACCTTTATCCCGCAACAGCTGACACTGATGCACACTATCTCAGCAAGTTGAGCATTTATCAGCAGCGGGTATTTGAGGCTCATTCACAGCAAAAACTCTTAGTATTAGGCCAAATTGGTTTAGGTAACGGGCTTGAACTCTTATCTTGGTGGCGCACTCAGGCGAATCCTAGCCAACGTTTACTCCTTAAGGTGTTCGAACCCAATCCGATTAATGCGTACGAACTTAAATCACTTTGGGATCAATCCACCTGTTTAACCAAAGAGCCTGAACTTGAGCCACTTGCCCAACGCTTACTTCATGCAGAGCCTGCGGCTATTATAGGTTGCCAGAGATTAATTTTTGATGACGGTCGTTTCACAATCGACCTGCACTTTGGTGATATTCAATCCCAGCTAAGTTCACTCATCCATTCTCCGCTTCACCCCGTTCAGCACTGGCTGGTATTGCCCCATCTGCAAAATGGGTTGAATAAGCAAAACCATTGGCAGATGGCAAAACTCAGTGACGATAGCGCGACCATTGCCACTATTGCCACTATTGCCACTATTGAATCAAGCGAATCATGCGTATTAAACGAAACAACAATCAATCATTTCCAAGCCTGTGGCTTTGAGGTGAGGGATTTTACCTGCGCTGAAATACAGACAAACCATCAGCCTGATGCCATTTTGTTACACGAGCGCCACGTCTTACGCCAGCAAGATGCCAAAGCCTATGCCTTTAATCCTATGGCAGCAATCTTATCCTCGGCGGCGCAAAGCTCGATTGCCATCATAGGCGGCGGCTTAGCCTCGGCGCATTTGGCGCTTTCTTTGGCTGAGCGCGGCCAAGGTGCACAGATATTTTGTAAAGATGCAGAGCTAGGCCAAGGCGCATCGGGCAATCGCCAAGGAGCTATTTATCCGCTGCTGACCCCAGAAAATGACGAATTAAGCCGTTTTTTCCAACAGGCATTTTTATTTAGCCGACGTAGAGTACAGGCGCTGACATCCGCCCCCGCCAGCAATCAGACGCCGATTTCCCATGATTTTTGCGGCGTATTGCAAACCGCCCACGATGAACGCAGCCAATTACGACTCGATAAAATCATTCAAGGCCAACCCTGGCCAAGTGAAATCGCCTACGCCGTTGATGCTGAGCAAGCCAATGCCATTGCCAAAATCAATCTCGATAAGCCAGGCTTTTTTTATCCCTTAGGTGGCTGGGTTTGCCCATTTGAATATGCCGACGCTGCGATACAAAAAGCGATGCAACTGGCCGATGTGAGTGTCTCGCTCAATACTGACATCCTTGCCATTGAACGCCAAAGCGATGGCTGGGTTTTATTAACTGAAAAGGAACGTCTCGGCCCCTTCGCGCAACTTGTACTCGCCAATGGCAGAGAATTGACGCAGTTTGATGCCAGCAACAAATTACAAATTAGCCCCTTTCGTGGCCAAGTCAGCCATGTGCCCGCTCAGTTTCAATTGAGTCAACTCGCGACTGTACTGTGCGCCAACGGTTATTTAACCCCGAGTCACCAAGGGCTCCACTGCCTTGGCGCGAGTTACGTTAAAGAACCTAAGCATTTAAATTTTTGCCAGCAGGAACAACAAGAAAACCTCATGAAAATGCACGAGAGTTATCCCAATCAGCCTTGGCTTGAAGATATCGACATGAGTGGCAACAATGCCCGTGTTGGCGTGCGTATGGTGACGCGGGATCATTTCCCTATGATGGGCTGCGCGCCCGATGTGGCGAAAATCCTTGAGGATTATGAGCAACATCAACTCACTAAAGAGAGTCGCCACTACTGGCAAACCACGCCAGCGCCAGTGCATCAAGGACTGTATATTCTTGGTGGGTTAGGCTCGCGGGGGTTAAGTTCTGGGCCACTGGCCGCCGAATGTCTCGCCGCGCAACTTTGCGGCGAACCAATACCGCTTGATAAAGCCACCCTGTGTAAACTCAACCCCAATCGCATGTGGCTGCGAAAGTTACTCAAGGGAAAATCCCTCTAACTTTGCCATCGCCTGTGCAAATAAAAAAGGGATTAAGTCATGGCTTAATCCCTTTTTTAAATGTTTTCAGTAAACCACTTAAGCGGCTGTGATGACGATAGTGCTATCACTGCTGCTAGGCTCTACTTTGCTAGACTTAAGACTGCTAGCTTCAGCATGTCGAGGTTTTCGCGGCGCTCTGGGCACTTTTACCCGAGTACGATTGTTGTTATCGCGACTCTGACGAATAAGCGCATCACCGCTAAGACAGGGTACTAGGCTCGATGTCAGGCTTGCAGCCTCACGGTGAGATTTCGCCAATCTGTCGTATAACAACACATTGACCGACGCAGCAAGATTCATACACCCTACCGTAGGCACATACACTACGGCATCGGCTTTATCGATAATCTCTTGGCCAATAGTGCCATCTTCAGGACCAAACACATAAAAGGCCTTCGCGGGATGGACAAAATCCGGCAGCGGCGTTGCGCCCACCACCAAATCGACACAAATAAGCTGAGTGTCAGCCGGAATCGAGGCGAGTAATGAAGTGACGCCAGTGAGCGGAATGCGATCGCCAGCATCTTTAGTATCGACATGATATTGCGCCGCACCCGAGCGCGCGGCTAACTCGTAGCGCCTGCCGGTATAAAATACGCCATCGACGCCATAACAACCCGATGCGCGCATAATGCCACCGACGTTAACGGGCGTTTTAGGATTCACTAAGCCGATAAATACCGCGCTGGCATCGAGCGTTTGCTCACTGGCTAATTCAGTGTTAGCCACTTCGGTATTAGTCACTCGCTCATCGTCAGTCATAGGCATAACCCTAGGCAACATCTAATTCGCCTACAATCCATGCATGCAACTGTGCCCATGCCTGTTCAACCAAGGCATAATCGGCATCGTTTAATTCTTGGCGCGCGAGTGCTAAACAGTCGGTCATTTTTAGCATTAAAGCATCAAGATCGGTTTCACCCTGTGCTTCAAGTTGCGATAACACAACGGCGACATGACCCTGTAAGTAGCCACAGGCAAACAAAGCATCGTCATCACCATGGCTGACTACACTGGCGATCCACTGTTCTAATGCGTCTTCGTAATGCTCTAACATGGGTCTAACTCTCCATTAATACTGGATTGGCCGACACATCTGCTGCGACCAATAAATCTGGATTGGCCACCTGATACATGACGTAATCATGGTAGCCCGTCGTCACTTTGTAATAGCCGCCAAGCTCGCTATCTAATTTAGGGTCGCCACTATCCACAATTAGTGGTCGTCCATCAAGTGCTTTTAACTTAGTTTTTGTGGCGAGGATAATAATATTGTCTTTTCCGATGCGCCGAATCAGCTCAGGCGACAATTGTTGATTACCGCGCCCTAAGATATGGCCTTGACCGCCAATTAAAGTAATCACCAACTTAGTCGGCTTATCTTGGGTCAGTTCGAGTAATTCATTTGCGGTTAAGTCACTACCGACAAGATTTTTATCTTGAATAAGATCAACACCTAATAGCGTATTATCCAGAGCTAACTCTTCCATCACAAAGGCAACCGTACTGCCAGAGCCCATGATGTACAGTTCATCTTCCATTTGATTGATCACATCGGCGGCGATATCGGCCAGCACGAGTTCATCGACTTCCTTGCCGCCCATCTTCACCGCTTGCACATAGCGCGGCTCGGCGGGTACTAAAAGCTCACCAAAGCGTTTAGCGCGCACTGTGCCTTGGCGAAAAGCCACCTCGTCGATGTCCATCACATCAGCGGACATCAAACTAACGAGTTCGCCATCGAGTAACATCTTGACCACCATGCCAGAGGCATGGGGCGTAATACCGTAAACGCCGGAATGAATTTTCACGCCCGCGGGCACGCCGAGCACAGGGAGTTTGTCGTCGATAGTGGCTTGTTCAAACACGGAATAAACATCGCGAGCCGTGCCGTCACCACCGGCAAAGAGCAGTAAATCCAGTGGTTCATCCAGCAGCGTGCGCACAACGGCCTGCGTATCCAGTGCCTGTGTTTTATCTGGGGTTTGATACACCACTCGCGTGGTAAAACCGAGTGACTTAGCCGCATCTTCACCCATGATGCCCGAAGCGGTAATAACCTCAATGTCATCGGCATAATCACGGATAACCTCAAGGGCCTGCATCATACGCAAAGCAGCTTTGGGTTCGGCGCCTAAGGCGAGCGCCTCTTGCGCAACGCCATCACTGCCCTTAAGGCCAACACTGCCACCTAAGCCAGCCAATGGATTGACAACTAACCCTAAACGAAACCGAATCACCTTTACCTCACTTAACACAATCTTTTGATTTTTAAATTTTTTATCTTAATGGATATGACTAGGCCGTATGGGCTACAACACTCGGTTTATCCGTAGGAATAAAGAATACCGCCAGCATAGCGGCAAAGGCGCATCCTGCTGCAAATACCCAAGACCAAACCGCCCCGCTACCATCGCCCCAAATATAGCCACAAATCCAAGTGCCGAGCGCGCCGCCAACACCAAAACTTAAGCTGGCGTATAGGGCTTGACCTTGGCTTCTGTGACTCGCATCGAAATGTTTATGCACAAATTGAATCGATGCCGCGTGGGTTAAGCCAAAGGTAAAGGCATGTAATAATTGACTAACACCTAGCCACAACACGCTATCTACCCCAAAGGCGACCAACAACCAACGCAAGCAAGTCATGCCGATACTGACAATCAATAGGGTGTTAACACCATAGCGACCGAGTAAACGCGGCGCGAACATAAACATCACGATTTCGGCCATAGCGCCAAGGGCGACAAATATCCCCGCTGATGATTCTGAGTAACCCGCTTGTTTTAAATATAAGACGAAGAAGCCGTAGAAAGGTCCCGCGCTCATTTGTAGCAACATCGCCGAGACTAAGAACCAAATAATCGCCCGATTCCATTGCAATGGCGGCCGCACTTGGCTGGTGTCGCGCACTAAGCGATTTGCAGGCAATGGTAACGCACAGGCTAACATGCCGATAAATAATGACAAACCAATATAAGGCAGCACTTCTGTGCCCCACTGACCAATGGCAAAGCCCGCACCGACAACAAGACAGATATAACCGACACTGCCCCAACTGCGAATTTGACCGTAGCGGCTGGCATTCTCGCCTAAGGTTTCTAAGGTGATCACTTCAAGCTGGGCGAGGATCGCATTCCAAAAGAAAGTATAGAGGGCCAAACTCAGCGCCATATACACAAAACCACCATGGTAGAAGAAACTCAAATACGCCAGCGCGGCGGCTCCCGCGCCCATTTTGATCAGCTCGGCGCGCATCCCCGTTCGGTCAGCCACTTTAGCCCACACATTCGGCGCAACGATGCGCGTCGCCATCAGGATGGCGAGTAAAAAGCCAATTTCTTGGGGATTAAAACCGCGATTTTCGAAGAAGACCCCAAGATAAGGGACCATAGTGCCGAGAATAGAAAAGAAGAAAAAATAGCAGGCACAAAGCCAGCGCAATTGCCGGCTTGTGCTAGAAGAAGTTGACATTAACGCATTCCATTTATCTCATGCCACTCATTGTATCGTTATCGCATACCAGCTATTTCATGCGCCTATCTCATTCCGAGAACGGGCGTGTGACTGCGTACATCCTGATTTTGCGCTCTGTGTCTTAGCAAGTGATCCATCAACACAATGGCAAGCATAGCTTCGGCAATAGGTACAGCGCGGATCCCAACACAGGGATCGTGACGACCTTTAGTGACCACTTCAGCCATTTCACCCTGTGCCGTCATACTTTGACCTGGCACGCTGATGCTGGAGGTGGGTTTTAACGCAATATGGGCAATAATCGGCTGACCCGACGAAATCCCACCGAGTACACCGCCCGCATGATTAGATTCAAAGCCTTGTGGCGACATTAAGTCACGCCCTTCGGAGCCCTTTTGCGTCACGACACCAAAACCATCACCAATCTCAACACCTTTGACGGCATTAATACCCATCAGCGCGTGGGCGATATCGGCATCGAGTCTATCAAATACTGGCTCACCTAAACCCACTGGCACACCTGTCGCGATAACGGAGATTTTCGCGCCAATCGAATCACCGGATTTTTTCAGCTCTCGCATGTATTCATCGAGCGCTTCCAGCTTGCTAGCATCGGGGAAGAAAAAGGCATTTTGCTCAATTTGGTCAAGATCAATGGTCTGCGCACAAATAGGTCCCAACTGCGACATATAGCCGTAGATCTCGATACCGTGAACTTGCTTTAAATACTTTTTAGCCACAGCACCCGCCGCAACCCGCATCGCAGTTTCACGGGCTGAAGAGCGGCCACCACCGCGGTAGTCACGCATACCGTACTTTTGCTGGTAGGTATAATCGGCGTGCCCAGGGCGAAATAAATCTTTGATATTAGAGTAATCTTGACTGCGTTGATCGGTATTTTCAATCAAGAGTCCAATCGAGGTGCCCGTGGTTTTACCTTCGAAGACGCCGGATAAAATCCGCACTTCATCGGGCTCACGGCGTGCCGTGGTATATCGGGATGTCCCAGGACGACGGCGGTCAAGATCATGCTGCATATCGGCTTCAGTTAATTCAAGCCCAGGAGGGCAACCATCAATAATGCAACCCAGTGCAACACCGTGACTCTCACCAAACGTCGTCACTACAAAATTTTGACCAATACTGTTTCCAGACATCCGCTTTGTACACCTTAGGTTATTTGTTCATCGCTCCGCGCCCAGCGAGTACTGGACAATTTTTTTCCCGCTGCAAGCCTAACTGGCAGCGGGAAAAGTCTCAACCTAATTTGCTATCTTAGGCTATTGTGCGTCGCGATAAATACCAAATACCGACTGATTTTCAACCAGTTGATCGCGGGTTAATACAAACACGCCATCGCCGCCATTTTCAAAGTTAATCCAAGTGAATGGCACTTCTGGGAATTGCTCAATTAAATGCACCATAGAATTACCGACTTCAACTACGAGTAAACCCGTTGGTGTGAGGTATTGCGCGGCATTGGCCAGTATGCGTTTGGTTAAATCTAACCCGTCGCGACCAGAGGCTAAACCGATGGCAGGCTCATGATGATATTCATCTGGCATGTCGCCAATGTCTTCAGCATCCACATAAGGTGGGTTTGAAACAATCAAATCATACTGTGGACCTTCTGGGATGGCCGAGAACAAATCCGATTGCATCGGGAATACTCGGTCCATCACACCTAAGGTTTCGATATTGATTTGCGCCACATCTAATGCATCTTCGCTGATGTCCAGCGCGTCAACTTCGGCATCTTCAAATTCGTAGGCACAGGCGATAGCGATACAAGCGCTGCCAGTACATAAATCTAAAATACGCGTTACTGGTTTGCCATATAACCAAGGGCTAAAACGGTTAGCGATCATTTCAGCAATCGGTGAGCGTGGCACTAACACGCGCTCATCGACGTAAAATTCCAGTCCGGCAAAACGCGCTTTGTTGGTCAGATAAGGCACAGGTAGGCGCTCTCTGACACGGCGAATAATCAACTCGACAATTTTATGCTTTTCACTGCTGGTCAAGTTGCTTAAAATCACTTGCTGGCCGATTTCTTCGGGTAAGTGTAAAGCATGGAAAACTAAGGCGATGGCTTCATCCCACGCGTTATCAGTACCATGACCATAATACACATTGGCGTCGTTAAAACGGCTCACGGCCCAACGTAACATATCACCAATAGTGCGTAATTCTGTCACAGCTTCATCTACAAAGATCTTATCCAAAACGTGCTCCCGCTAGTTTGTTCGCGAACATTGTAACTGAACTCTATTCAGAAACCATAGGATTCAATAGAATACCCGCCATGAATAAAGACGACGACAAAGAAGGCTTGGCGATGTTCTCAGCGCTTATCGATGGTATTAAACCCATCACGCAAAATAAGCGACACTTTCGCACGCCCTTAAAAACCAAACAGGAAATAGAACTGAAAGAGCAGCAACTGCATGCTAACAGTTATTTCTCAGATACTTATCAGCCGCTACTGCCAGTACAAGGACCGATGCGTTGGTTAGAGGAAGGGGTTGATAGCCTAGAACTCAAACGCCTGCGACGTGGAGATTACCAGCCAGATTTGCTGCTGGATTTGCACGGCTATCGCCAATCGGAAGCCAAACTTGAGCTAGCGGCACTGATCCAAGCCTGCGTTAAACAGCAAAGCCTGTGTTGCTGCATTATGCATGGTTACGGCAGTGGCATATTGAAACAACAAGTCCCAATGTGGTTAGTGCAGCATCCTATGGTGAAGGCTTTCCATCAGGCCCCTAAAGAATGGGGCGGCGATGCGGCGTTATTAGTGCTGATTGATATTGGTGAGCAGCCGCATAGACGTTAACTCGCTATCGGCTTTAAACATTAACGTTTCAGATTTAGAGGTTTAGCGAGTTTTCTACGTTTACCGAAAACAAACGGCCCACATTCAGTGGGCCGTTTCGTTTGTAAAAGGGATATAAATCAAGACTAGCTAATGCTGTGGGGTGCGTGCTGCCACACGATTGAGGCTTGCTCGGCATGTTTATCAATGAGTGTAATGCCCGAAGTGGCAAATAACGGCGGCTCAACGCCAGCAACTAACTCACTGACTAAATAGCCCAATAACGGCATGTGAGCAATCACTAGCACTTTATCCGCCTTGTATAACTCAGCGTAGGCTACAACTAACGCGGCTACATTGGCGGGATCGCCAGAAGGAACAAGATCATCAGCGACTAACCACTTACGCGGCTCAGGAAAATGCTGACTCAGCTCCTGCCAAGTTTGCTGTGCACGTAAGTAAGGACTCACCAAAACAAGATCGAAATCAGTCACACTGCGAGCCAACCAGTTGCTCATCAACACAGTATGGTGCCTTCCAACATCGGTCAGTGTTCTGTCTCTATCAGACTGAGCATTAAATCCGGCGTCACCATGTCTCATCAAAAATAGCTGCATACTTCTCTCGCGACTCAAACTTGTTTTTGTTTTATCCCAATTGTAGCCCTAAAATCCATTTCAACAAACCTTGTAAGACTTAATCTTTAGTCGATAAACACAAGAGATATTTGCTAAAAACCATTAAGACTATCAATATATAACAAGCTATCGTTATCGGAGTGTCTCTTTGCAAGCCTCTCAGTCCATTTATAAAAGTCCAAATGATCACCGTCAGTATCGTTATCTTGTGTTAGATAACGCGCTTAGGGTGTTATTGGTTGAAGATCAAGATGCCAGCCAAGCGGCCGCATCTATGGCTGTAGGCGTGGGTCATTTTGATGATCCCGCAGATAGACCCGGCATGGCGCACTTTTTAGAGCATATGCTCTTTCTTGGTACCGAAAAATTTCCCGACTCAGGCGAGTACCATGCCTTTATCAACCAACATGGCGGCAGCAATAACGCTTGGACGGGCACAGAGCACACCAACTTCTTTTTCACCATCAATGAAGACGTGTTTGCCGACTCCTTAGACAGATTCAGCCAATTTTTTATTGCGCCTAAATTTGACTTAGAACTGGTCGATAGAGAACGCCAAGCTATTGAATCTGAATTTAGTTTAAAACTGAAAGACGATATTCGCCGTACCTATCAAGTGCTGAAAGAGACAGTTAATCCACTGCATCCTTTCTCAAAATTTTCCGTGGGTAACTTAGTCACCTTAGGCGGAGAGCAAGCACAGGTACGTAGCGAATTACTCGATTTCTATCAAAGCCACTACAGCGCCAACTTAATGACCTTGTGCTTAGTCGCGCCGCTTTCCCTCGACGAATTAGAAGATTTAGCCTGCAATTATTTTAGCGGGATCCAAAACTTGAACTTAGTGAAAAACTATCCTCAAGTGCCGCTGTTTTCAGAAAAGGAGCTGTTAACCCAAATTGATATCGTACCGCTTAAGGAGCAAAAACGCTTAAGCATCAGCTTTAATTTTCCTGGCATTGACCACTACTACAAACGTAAGCCTTTGACTTATATCAGCCATATTTTAGGCAATGAGAGCCATGGCAGCTTGTTGTCCTATCTTAAAGAGCAGGGACTTGTGAATAACTTGTCCGCGGGCGGCGGCGTAAATGGTTATAACTTCAAAGATTACAGTATCGGTTTACAGTTAACCGATAAGGGACTGGCGAATCTTGATGAGATTATCAGCTGCTGTTTTGAGTATATTGAGCTCATCAAAACCCAAGGTTTAGATGAATGGCGTTATTTAGAGCGCGCAAACCTGCTCAAAATGGCATTTCGCTACCAAGAGCAAGTTAAATCACTCGATTTGGCCAGCCACCTCAGCATCAATATGCATCATTATGAAGTCGAAGATTTGGTCTTTGGTGACTATCGAATGGATGGGCTGGATATTCCAGAAACCATAGCCCTACTCGAGCTAATGACGCCCCACAATATGCGTCTGCAGCTTATCGCGCAATCGGTAAAAACGGATCGTAAAGCCAACTGGTATCACACACCCTATAAAGTGCGCCCTATTGCACCTCAGTCCCTCGTTCGTTGGCAAGTGAGCAGTATTCGCCCTGAATTACAATTACCTGCTGCAAACCCATTTATCGTCGCCGACTCCATTCCTCGACCAGATAAGAGCGATGTCGATGTACCAGTGATCGTTGCAGAATCGACGGGATACCGTATTTGGCACAAGAAAGACGATGAGTTTAATGTGCCCAAAGGCCACATGTATTTGTCGCTGGACTCAGAGCAGGCGAGTAAAACACCAAAACATGCCGCCCTCACCCGCCTGTATGTTGAAATGCTGCTCGATTATCTGACTGAACCAACCTATCAGGCCGAAGTTGCGGGCTTAAGCTACAATATTTATCCGCATCAAGGTGGTATAACCCTGCATTTATCGGGCTTTACCGGTAATCAAGAAACCCTTTTGGCCTTGTTGATCCACAAAGCCAGAGAGCGTAATTTTACTGAAGAACGTTTTGCATTAATTAAATCTCAACTACTGCGCAGTTGGCAGAATCTAGCGCAGGCTAAACCTATTTCACAATTGTTTACTAGTCTGACTGTCACGCTACAAAAAAGCAGTTATGAACCTGCCCGCATGGCTCAAATGCTCGAAAACATAAGCCTTGAAGATTTGCATAACCATGTACGCGCCTTTTACGAGAAGATCTATCTTGAAGGGTTAGTCTACGGGGATTGGTTAGTATCTGAAGCACAAGCTCTCGGTAAACGCTTAGAGCACATTTTATCCTTGGTTTCGACGCCAAGCGCCGAGTCCACCAGAGAGTTAGTCAATTTAACGGGCCAAGGCACCTTACTTAGAGAACTTGCGATAGATCATCAAGATAGCGCGATCATTGTGTATTACCAATCTGCTGTGGCAACGCCAGAAAAGATGGCACTGTTTAGCTTACTAAATCATACTATGTCGTCCACCTTCTTCCATGAACTGCGCACTGAAAAACAGTTGGGCTACATGGTAGGCACAGGTTATCTGCCACTCAATCGTCATCCTGGGCTCATTTTTTATATCCAGTCGCCTACGACTGGACCACTGCATTTATTAGAGGCGATAGACGAGTTTATTGCAGACTTTAATTATGCCGTGATGCAAATCACCAACGAAGAATGGGAAAGCACTAAGGTCGGTCTTATTAGTCAAATCATGGAGCACGATGCGAACCTCAAAACTCGCAGCCAACGATATTGGGTCAGTGTCGGCAACAGAGATTATCAATTTAACCAAAGAGAACTGGTCGTAGACGAAATCACTAAGCTCACCCGCACTGATTTACTCAAATTCATGATGCGTAAAATGCGCACCAAACACAGTGACCGCTTAGTCTTATTTAGCACGGGTGAACAGCACATAACCCAAGCGGCGTTGCAGTCAGAAAAAATGATCACAGATCTCAAAACGTTTAAGCAAACGGCAGAGAAGTTTAATTTCTAAACAAAAACACTTTTACACACACATTTGTTCACAAAGTTGGACAAACAAACAAAACCGCTACAAATTGGCCCAACTATAGTTGTATCTATCACGGTTGGACGTAATACTAATGTAAAACATGGCTAGTCCATGTTCTACCCCTTCTTCAGCGAACAATTTTGCTGCATCTACATGCTGTTAAAAGGATTTTTAGCCGCCTCCGCTTTGACAAAGCCCTCACTTTCTGGAAAAGTGATGTAACACAATTGTTTCATGGCATCCTCGGATAATAAGAATAAACACTATGCCTAAAGCACTCTTTAAAATCGTCTTGCTCGCTTTCTTTGGCTTGCATGCATTCGAAGACGTAAACGCATCTCCCTTTTCTGATAAATCTCCAATTATTCTCCAATCACAATCTTTTGGTGTCCCGCAAGGACTTTCCCAAAGCACAGTTACGTCTATAGTCCAGGACCATGATGGCTATCTATGGATTGGAACATTTAATGGACTTAATCGATTTGATGGGAAAAACTTTAAGCATTTTTATGCTAATGATGCCAGAACAGGCCTTCCCAGTTCTTTTATCAGAAGTTTACTCATTGATGAACAAGGCGTGTTATATGTTGGAACCGATAGTGGTCTAGTCGTATATGATAAACTGCAAGAATCATTTTCTCATTATGGCCTATCGGTAAATGACTCCCCAGTCTGGAGCCTCAACTCAAGTGATAAGAGTTTAATTGTTGGAACCAACAAAGCAATTATTGATATAAGTAACAAAGAGCAAACTTATGAACTTTCAAAGAAAGGCCTAAGTGAAATTAAAAAAACGATAAAAGTAGGCGACGATTATTATATAAGAGACTATGCAGGTACATTATTTGAACTAAGCGGGAGTGAGTTAAAAGAGATAGCTCGAAAAACAATGGATTTCGAGCAAAAGAATGACACGACAATGCTAATATCATTCAGTGATGGATTATATGAATACGAAGGCAATGAAATAGTAAAAGTCGATAATCGAGCGTTTTCATTACTTACAAAATACAAAAAAAACATATATGGCTTCACAAATGAAAATGTTGTTGATATTTCCAACAACACTACTATTGGACTTTTATCTCCAGATAGACCTGACAAAACATCTTCATTTTTTGCAACCGAAGATATGTTTGTATTAGGAAGTATTGATCAAGGCATCACTATTGTAAAAAAAGTAAATAATTTAGTGCAAAAAACTAACTTAACGACAGATAGCACATGGCATCTTACAAAAAACACTAAAGGTTTTCTGGTTTCATCTGACTCTGAAAAAATAAAACTTTTTGATGAAAATTTGAACCTAATAAAAAGCTTCAACACTCATACTCAAGGATACAAATACGCAGTTCTAAGTGACGATGGGCTTTATTTTGGTACTAATACAGGGTTGTTTTTACAGAAAGATGATTCATCCAAGTTGATTAGCAAAAATATAATATCATCACTCTCTATTAATGAAAATAGTTTGACAATTGCTGCTGGCACACCTGATGGTAAAGTTTTAATCATCAAAAATGGTGAAATTACTAACAGCATTGATACAAAAAAGAATGAGCCAATTTTTGACGTAGAGTTAAAATCTGACAACCTAATATATATAGCTGGACAAGATGGACTAAAAAAATATGAAAATGGATTATTAGAAAACTTAAGCAATGAAATAACTTACAGCATCGAAAAAAGTGATAATGGCATTTACTTCGGAACATCAACATCACTGATGCTTTATAATGATACCAATAAAAAAATTTCGAGAATACTTTCTAACAATAAAGAGATCTACGCGATTGTAGATAATGATGGTTTTATAACAGCCTCATCACTAAGTGAAGTCATTATTTTTGAAAAAAACAGTAAAGTATCTTATATCTTAAAAACATCAAATGGGAGTCAATATGAGTACAACGCTCCCAATGGTATCAATATAAACGGTAACACTCTACTTGCGGGGATTAGTGGGATTAGTCTAGTATCTCCTAAAGATGTTGTAAGTTATGTAAAGAAAAGCAAGGTAAATAAAACAGAAATATCAGATTTCTTAGTATTTAATATAGTTCAAAATCAAGAAAGTAACTATCTATTACAATCAATCGCAGCATCTAATGAAATATCATTGAAATACTCTGACTATCCATTTTCGTTCAACTTTATATCTCCTATGTCAGACGACTCATCAACTAACTACTACTATAGAATGTTCGGTCTTTCTGATATATGGATACCTGCAAATGGAACAAACTCAGCAACATATACAAACCTATCTCCAGGAAATTATACTTTTCAAGTTTATTCTGTTAATTCACTTTCCGGTGAAAAAGCAGCAACAAAAGAGCTTACTGTCATTATAACACCTCCTTGGTGGTCATCATTTCAAGCAAAATCTATTTATGCTGCTATTGTATTATTTATTTCCTACCTTGTGACAAAAGCCATATTACGTCGTAGAGAAACACAAAGACAGATTGTACTCAGTGAAGAACGATTAAAACTATCATTATGGGGAAGTGGTGATGAAATGTGGGACTGGGATATAGAAACTGGCAACATTTTCCGCTCAAATATCTGGGGAGCACTTGAATTCCCCCGTGATGGACACCGTTCTGGTAAATCAGATGAAGAGAGCAATATACATCCAATGGATCAAGAGCGTGTTCGAGAAGCGCTCAATAAGCATTTTTATGGTGAAACAGATCATTTTGAAGCCGCATACCGAGTAAAAGGTAAAGACGACAATTGGGTATGGATCTTAGACCGCGCCAAAATTGTAGAACGTGATGAAAAAGATAATGCCCTGCGAATGACTGGAACGATTAAGAATATTAGTCAATTTAAACAAAAAGAAGAACAACTAAAACTCTTTGAAAAGGCTATTGAAAATATTTCGGAAGGCATGTTTATCCTCGACAGCGAATACCGTTTTGTCGAAGTTAATGAAGCTTGCTGTAAGATTTCATTACGTAACAGAACTGATTTTATTGGTAACTTACTCACATTTGATTTATATCCTGAAACCTTCTCCACCCAAATCAGGACCATGTTGAAACAACAAGGTCGCTGGGCAAATGAAGTAGAAGCAGCCAGAGGAGATAAAAGTCACTTCCACATGGAGCTCACTATCGATGCTATCTATGATGAGTTAGGCGAATTGTCACACTATGTCGGGGTTTTTTCGGATATTTCGAGACGAAAACAGCAAGAAGAAGAACTTAGAAAACTAACCAATAATGATCTTTTAACCGGACTACCTAATCGCTCCAACTTACAAGTGACCTTAAGTAACTTAGTGAATCGAGAAATAGCTCATGCGCTAATGGTGCTTGACCTTGATAATTTTAAGCGTATTAATGATTCATTAGGTCACCAGATTGGAGATACATTATTAAAGCTCGTTGCTGCCCGCATTAAGTCCTTACTTCCTAAAAATACCAGTATTTACCGTCTAGGCGGAGATGAATTCGCCATTGTATTAGATAAAAACTCAGATATAAGCGCCAGTGCTGCCATCGCTAACCGTATTATCGAAGGGTTAAAACCCGCTTTTGAAGTGAGTAATGAGCAACTAGTCCTAGGATTAAGTATTGGTATAGTGCTATTCCCAGAAGATGAGCAAAGCGAGCAAGCATTACTGAGGAAAGCAGATATTGCCATGTACCATGCTAAGTCAGCGGGAGGTAATTGCTATCAGTTTTATTCAGAGTCATTAAATCAGCATGCGATTAGGCAGTTAGAAATAGAGAATCTTATCCGTGAAGGCTTAAAAGATGATCTATTTGAAGTTTATTATCAGCCTAAGGTTGATCTTAAGCGTGGTAAAATTGCAGGCATGGAGGCTTTGGTCAGATTAAATCATCCAATACATGGTTTGATACCCCCAAATGATTTTATTCCACTTGCTGAGGAAAACGGCTTAATTGTTGAAATTGGTGAAATCGTCTTACGCAAAGCCTGTTTCGCAGCACAGAAATGGCGTGAACAAGGAATATTCAGCGGCAGAGTCGCCGTCAATTTATCGTCACGTCAATTTGCTCTCCCCGATATCCAGCAACGAATAGAGTCAATTTTAAGACTCACCAAACTCCCCGCTTGTCACCTTGAATTAGAAATAACAGAAGGTACTGTCATTAAGCAGCCGGAAACGGCGATTATTGTCATGCAGCAACTGGCTAAAATGGGCGTTAGTTTGGCACTCGATGATTTCGGCACTGGGTACTCGTCCCTTTCATACTTAAAACGTTTCCCGATTCATACTTTAAAAATTGATAAAGCTTTTGTTGACGATATTGATAAGTCTGATCGCGATCTCAAAATGGTCGATTCTATTATCACTATCGCCCATAACATGGGGCTTTCTGTTGTGGGTGAAGGAGTAGAACAGACTGCGCAATTAAACATTTTACGAGCACTTAACTGTGAAGAGATCCAAGGCTATATCTTTAGTAAGGCTATAAAAGAGACCGAGTTTACCCTGCTACTCCAAGAAGACATGATAAAGCCAAACACCCAAAGTAACATTAATTAATCATTTAAATCTCAATTTGATTGCGGTTTACAACATTGGCACAACAAGTGCAGTAGCACTATCAGTGTCAATAATAAATCAATATCAACTACCCTGAGAGAGAATTAGAATGATGAAAGGAATCCTTGCCGCCGTTACTTTATTATCTTCAATTGGTTTTGCAGTAAATACTTATGCACTTGAAGATAACACAAAATTAGAACCAGCAGCTAAGTCAATTACTTCAGAAGAACCTGCAGTTAAACTTGCTCCAGTAGAAGTAGCTGGGCATCCATATGTGAAGTTTAAGCCTTTCGAAATTGCTGGACATCCTTACGTGAAGTTCAAACCTTTCGAAATCGCTGGACATCCTTACGTGAAGTTCAAACCTTTCGAAATCGCTGGACATCCTTACGTGAAGTTCAAACCTTTCGAAATCGCTGGACATCCTTATGTGAAGTTCAAGCCTTTTGAAATCGCAGGGCATCCTTACGTGAAGTTCAAACCTCTCGAAGTCGCAGGACATCCTTACGTTAAATTTATTAACTCTGAAGTTGCATAAAATTAATCAGGTTAGGGAGAGTAACTATGCTAAATTCAATCAAAAAAGCACTCGGTTTATCCAAGCCAGCGCGTAAAAAAGTTAAGTTGCCAGAAGGCATAAACCACCTTGAAGTGATTTCTGCGAAAGGTTGGTGGAACTAATTTAAGTCCTGTAGCCATGAGTCTGACTCATGCTTTGTTATAGAAAATTAGGCTAGAAACAATAAAGGGAGCACTAGCTCCCTTTAGTTTTATATGAATATGAAAAGTGTGAAAAGATAGGACATTACATATTGATAGATTAGCTATTTAATATCCCTTCCTCACTACAACGGATTTTCCTCAAAGCTAAATGGCGGTGTGTCGTAAAGAGCGGATAAGCCAAAGGCCCGAGCACAAAACCCAGTAATACCCAATGCATAACACAAAGGCCTGCGGTAAATGCAGCTAAGCCGAAGTACCAAGCAGAGATTAATGCGATAAAGATAACCAGCAAAACCACAAACCACCTCTTTGAAAACAACTAAAAATCATAAATGTAGAGAAACTAATTCCCCATCAAAATGCGGATACTGCTCGCATAGTCTTGCAGATTGGTGCACACGTTAAATACGCCATTTTAACGGCTGGATGAAATGACCTCCGCAGACTGCTGAAACGAGCAACACTTATTCATCGCTATGTTCTCAGTACAGGACACCTAGCACTGAGCACGGCTCTCTCGATCAAGCGCTCGGATTATACAAGATCCACATCTAAGTTATGAACATTTTTTAGGCAAAAACATGCCTTGTGGCAATAAATAAAGCGGCAATGATCTGCCGCTTTTTTATTCAATCTTGATTAACTAACACCGAGATTAACTAAGACTTAGATTAACTATGACTTAGATTCACTGAAACTTAGAAAAAGTGCGCGTTTTCTTGAGCCATGGTTTTTAAGCGCTCACAAGGTTCGAATCTGCTACCCAATTGGCTTTGATAACCTTCAAGAATTCGCACTAAGTTCGCGGCGCCCAAAGTGTCAATATAGTGGAATGGGCCACCGAGGAATGGCGGGAAGCCAATACCGAAAATGGCGCCAATATCACCATCTCTTGGCGATGCGATAATACCATCATCTAAACAACGCACCGCTTCGTTGAGCATTTGTACGACACAACGCTCGGCAACCGCTTTTGCGTCTTTATTGGTGCCAGGTTTAATGCCTAACACGCCATAAACACTCTCATCGACAGCTTTAGCTTTTTTGCTCGATGCGCCGTATTGATAGAAACCTTTACCATTTTTACGGCCTTTACGATCGTCACCCAAAAGCTTGTCAAAAGCAGCTGGCGCTTTAAAACGTTCACCCAATTCTTTTTCGAGGATTGGTGAAATCTTAGCGCCCACGTCGATACCCACTTCGTCGAGTAAAGTAATAGGGCCCACAGGGAAACCAAACTTAACCAGCGCTTTATCAAGATGTTCAACACTTTGGCCTTCAAGTAATAATTGCGCGGCCTCGTTCATGTAGAGCGCAAGAATACGGTTCACGTAGAAACCCGCGCCGTCTTGTACCACTATCGGTGTTTTACCTTGCTTACGGGCAAATGCGACCGTGGTCGCAATGGTTTCTGGTGACGTTTTAGCATGGGCAATCACTTCCACCAGCGGCATTTTTTCTACTGGCGAGAAATAATGCAGACCTATCACGTTCTCTGGACGCGTTGCCGCTTCAGCGATTTGGCTAATAGGCAAAGATGAGGTGTTTGACGCAAAAATAGTGTGCTCACCACACTCACGCTCAATGTCTTTCACCATTTGATGCTTAAGCGCTAAGTCTTCAAATACCGCTTCCACAACGATGTCGGCATCTTTAACGCCTTTATATTCAGTCGTTGTGGTCATCAGTGCCATTAGGTTGTCACGAGCAGCAGGCGTCATATGACGGCGCTTAACCCCTTTATCCAACAGCTTGTAGGCGTAAGCTAATGCATTACTTAAACCTTTTTCGCTGATGTCTTTGACACGAACGGGGATTTTAGCCTTGGTAGTTGTGACAGATGCGATACCGCCACCCATTAAACCGCCACCTAAGATCACCGCTTTTTTCACTTTACGCGGGCTCGCACCTTCAGCGCCGGTTTCTTTCTTCATTTCTGTGGTCGCGAAAAAAATACTGCGCAGCGCTTCAGATTCTTTCGATACCACTAATTCGGCAAAATGACTGGCTTCGACTTCTAGCCCTTTTTGCATGCCCTTAGCAATTCCTTGGCGCACGCAATCAATGATCTTGGCAGGCGCAGGATAATTACCTTGGGTTTTCTTTTCGACCTGCTTAGTCGCTTGATCGAAAATAATGTTACGGCCAAAACTCGTGCCTTCAAGCACTTGATTAACGAGTGACTTTTTAACAGGCTTCGGAACTCGTTTACCCGCAAGCGCCATCTCAACTGCGGTTTGTAACAGAATCGTCTGCGGCACAACATCATTCACTAAGCCCATTTTCAAGGCTTGTTTAGGACGAATTTGTTTACCGGTCAACATCATATCTAAGGCTGTCGTAATGCCGACTAAACGTGGCAAACGTTGAGTCCCGCCGCCGCCTGGCAATAAGCCAAGTTGGACTTCCGGAACGCCGAGCATAGTCTTGCCATCATCGCTACATACCCTTTGATGACAGGCTAAGGCTAACTCTAAACCACCGCCTAAACAGGCACCATGGATTGCGGCAACCACAGGAATAGTTAAGGCTTCTAGCTCATTGAAAACTACATGACCTTGTTGGGATAAGGCTTTGGCATCGCTCGCCGTTTTACAAGCATCGAGCATAGAAATATCTGCGCCCGCGACAAAAGAATCTTTTTTGCCTGAGATCAGCACTAAACCGCGAATGCTCGAATCACTTTTGATCTCGGCCAGAATCTCACTGATTTCAGGGCCAAACTGCGCTTTTAGGGTGTTCATGGTTTCGCCAGGAACATCCATAGTCAAAATAGCAATGCCGTCGTCGCGGCGGGTTAAATTAAAGGTCTTTTCCATGCCGATTACTCCACTTCCACTATCATTGCCACGCCCAAACCACCAGCCGCACAGGCCGTTGTTAGGCCAGTTCCACCACCACGGCGCTTAAGCTCACGACACACTTGCGTGATCAAACGGGTTCCCGTTGCAGCAAAAGGATGGCCGTAGGCAAGCGAGCCGCCGAGCACGTTAAACTTGCTCATGTCGATTTCACCAATCGCGCGGTTACGACCGAGTTTTTCTTCGGCAAATTTTTTCGAAGCAAACATCTGCATGTTCGCTAATGTCTGCGCCGCAAAGGCTTCATGCATTTCAATCAGGGTAAGATCTTCTAGTTCCATTCCAGCACGTTTCAGCGCCAGTGGCGTCGCGTAAGAGGGTCCCATCAGCATGTCTTGCCACACATCTATGGCGCTAAAGGCATAGCTCTTAATGTAACCAATTGGTTGATAACCTAAGGCTTTAGCTCGACCTTCGCTCATCAGGATAATCGCTGAGGCACCGTCAGTCAGTGGCGTACTGTTGGCCGCCGTCACAGTACCATGCTGTTTATCGAATGCAGGACGCAGCTTAGCGTATGACTCCAGTACCGAGTTTTCGCGGATATTGTTATCGCGATCGATAAACTGTTTATACGGTGGCACATGGGCAACCATCACTTCGTCACGAAGATGGCCCGAAGCCCAAGTTTCACTCGCTAAGGTGTGCGAGCGGTGCGCTAAAGCATCTTGATCGGCGCGGCTAATATTGTAGGTTTTTGCCATTTGCTCAGCGGTTTGTCCCATAGACAAGCCCGTTGAGTACTCGGCAACCGCAGGCGGTACAGGTAATAAATCTTTAATGCCTAAACGACGGAAAATTTGTAGTTTTTGCCCAAAGCTACGGGCTTTATTCAGATCGACTAACGCATGGGCTAATTTTTTCGACACGCCGATAGGCAAGACAGATGAAGAGTCGGCGCCGCCCGCAATACCGATTTCGATATTGCCCGTCATGATAGATTCGGCCACGTTTACGGCAGATTGAAAGCTAGTCGCACAGGCGCGAGTGACACTATAGGCATCGGTCGACACATTCATGCCAGTACCGAGTACGATTTCACGGGCGATGTTAGGTGCAGCGGGCATTTGCACCACTTGTCCATACACTAATTGCTCAATCAGCTTAGGATCGAGTTCAGAGCGCGCCAATAATTCATTGACCACCATTTTGCCCATATCGAGCGCCGATACACCGTGAAATGCCGTGGCTTGTTTTGCAAATGGCGTTCTTAAACCCGCTACAATTGCGATACGCTCGCCCTTGGCGTTCGTAACCTGTTGTCTATCACTCATTTGTCACCCTCTTTATGTGCGCAATCGCTGAGAGATTTCAGGCGGCGCTAGCTATTTCCGTGTTTGACCCATTGTTTTACGGCGAAAAACGCCTAATAACAGGTCTGACCATTAAAGTGTGATCTGATTCTAACTTCTTGTCAGCAAGTTTTAAACACCTGTTTGTTTTTTTAACACTAGCCAAACCCTAAGGGAATTCTTTACCATATCCGTTGTCTATAGCCCACACACGCATTTTCAACATAATAAAACGAGTAGCATCATGCCTTTGAGTCGCTTCCATGCATTACGCACTTACCTAAATAAGGTTGTTTTAGGGCAGCCAGTATTGACCGAAAATCTGCTCATTGCCTTAATTGCCAATGGCCACTTATTAGTTGAAGGTCCACCGGGACTGGCCAAGACCCGTGCGGTGAAAGCCTTATGTGACGGGGTTGAGGGCGATTTCCACCGCATTCAATTTACCCCAGATCTGCTGCCTGCCGATTTAACCGGCACAGATATTTATCGCTCGCAAACTGGCACCTTCGAGTTTGAAGCCGGACCGATTTTCCACAATTTGATCTTGGCAGACGAAATTAACCGCGCCCCCGCCAAAGTACAATCGGCCTTATTAGAAGCTATGGCCGAAGGTCAAGTCACCGTCGGTAAGCACAGTTATAAGCTGCCACCGCTGTTTTTAGTGATGGCAACCCAAAATCCATTAGAAAACGAAGGCACTTATCCCCTGCCCGAAGCACAGCTTGACCGTTTTTTAATGCACTTGAATCTTGATTACCCGAGCGGCGAGACTGAAATCGAAATTCTGCGCCAATCCCGTAAAGAAGCACTCACCCACGAATTGCCGACCACTGAGCCGATTGCACAAGCCGATGTGTTTGCCGCCCGTGACGAAACCATGGAAATCTATCTCGCCGAGCCACTCGAAAAATACATAGTCGAAATCGTTATGGCGACCCGCGAGCCTTTGCGTTACAGCGAAGACTTAGCGAAATGGCTTGAGTACGGTGTCAGCCCACGCGCCACTATTTCGTTAGAACGCTGCGCCCGCGCCCGCGCTTGGCTGCACGAGCGAGACTTTGTTTCACCGGAAGACATTCAAGCCGTTGCACCGAATGTGTTAAGACACAGATTATTACTCAGCTATCAGGCACAAGCCGAAGGCGTCAGCCGCGATCAGGTGATCAATCACATCTTGAGTCAAGTAGCAGTACCTTAACGGTGAAGATAAAGGTGAAATAAGATGAGTGACACTGCGCGACTCTCAGCCTCGGCCGATGGCTTGCCGCTGTTTGCCGATGGCTTGCATTTAACCGAGCAAGAGCTGCTGGCGTGCCAAAATATCGCCCGTGCTATGCCTGAGCGTTACAGCCGTGCCCGCGCTAATTTAGCGGGCCATCGCAGCAGCTTAATCAAAGGCCGCGGGATGGAGTTTGCCGAGGTGCGCCACTATCAACAGGGCGACGATGTGCGCACCATTGATTGGCGCGTGACCGCTCGCACGGGCAAAACCCACACTAAGTTATTTGTCGAAGAACGCGAGCGCCCTATTCTGTTGTTGATCGACTTGAGCCAAAGTCTCTATTTTGGCTCAAGTTTATTGCTGCAATCGGTGCAAGCAGGACACTTAGCAACCACCTTAGGTTGGAATGCCATTAACCATGGCGATAGACTCGGCGCCTTGATCGCCAGCGAGTCTGAGCATCTAGAGCTTAAACCCCGCAGCCGTCGTCAGGGCATATTGCAATTGATCTCGGGCCTGCGCCGTGTGCATGAGAATCAACTCAATCATGTTGGCAGTGGCCAGCGCGATCCTGATCATATTCTGCGCGCTTGTCAGCGATTACAACGCATCGCCAAACCCGGCTCCTTGGTTTGGATAGTGACCGATGGCAGCCATTTTAGCCCCCAATGTATCGCGCCATTAACCGAGCTTAAACGTCATTGCGATGTGGGCGCCTACCTGATTACCGATCCCCTGCGCCAAGGGACACTGCCGTTACCGCACAATTTTAGTTTGCCGGTACGGGATGGGGAGGAGGACTTAGTGCTCACCCGCCACAGTTATCAGGCTTGGCTCGACATTCAGCTGCGTCAGCAAAGGGACTTTATCGCCATGATGCAGCAACTGCGCGTGCGCACCCAACTCATCGATGCGGGTGCTCCCCTAGCCCATCAATTGGAATTATTGCGTTAACTATGGATCCAGCAACAGTGAATTCAGAAATAGTGACACCAGTGATAGCAAATCCACAGGCTGCGGTCCCTATGGCTACAGCGCCAAACCCAGCGCTGGCGGATCTGCAGGATATCATTCATCCCGATCCAATCGGCGCTTGGCCTTGGGCAATCGGTTATTGGTTGGTCCTCGCGCTCGTGATTGCTCTCATCACACTCTTGGTTATCTGGCTAAGAAAACGCGCCCGTGACTTCGCGCCGAAAAAAGCCGCGAAACAGTTACTTAATCAGCTCGATAAACAAGCACCGTCCTATGTCTCTGACGTTAATAGCCTATTAAAGCGTACCGCCATGAGTTACCTCAGCAGAGATGCAATAGCCTCCTTAGATGGTGAAGCTTGGGCGACTTGGCTAGACAGCTATTTACCCGCGCCTAAACGCCAACGTATTGGCGCCTTGTTGGCCAAACGTCATCAACCAACGCCGTTGACCTTAGCTGAAGCCAATGAGTTACATGAACTCGCACAAGCTTGGTTGGCATCGAAAGCAACACTGAGTGCGCCTGAGCAGACTCTTGTTAAAACTAAGGGCTACGTTCAAGCGAGTGGCGACGCTCAAGCTAAAAGCCAAGCGTCAATCCAGCCAGCTGACACCAAACAACCGGAGGCACAATGTTAACAATTGCATGGCCTTGGCTATTGATATTACTGCCTTTACCTTTGTTTTTTTGGCGCCAACAAACCGTACAAGTGGATGGTGGCCGGCTACAACTCCCCGGAATAAGCCAAACAGGTAAACAAAGCTTAGCGGCCAACACGCGTCAGAGTCGCAAACGCTACTGGCTGATGTGGTGCCTATTAGTGCTCGCTATTGCTCGTCCGCAATGGCTTGGCGAACCGATCGAACTGCCGAGCCAAGGCCGCGATCTGATGATGGCGGTAGATTTATCCGGCAGTATGCAGATTGAAGACATGGTGGTGAATGGCAAAACCGTCGACCGTTTCACTTTAATTCAGCATGTTGTCAGTGACTTTATCGAGCGCCGCAAAGGCGATCGTATCGGTTTAATTCTCTTTGCCGATCACGCCTATTTGCAGGCGCCGCTCACCCAAGATAGACGTTCAGTGGCGCAGTTTTTAAAAGAAGCACAAATCGGCTTAGTCGGTAAACAAACCGCCATAGGTGAAGCCATAGCGCTGGCGGTAAAACGCTTCGATAAAATGGACGAGAGTAACAGAGTGTTGATTTTATTGACCGACGGCTCTAACAACGCGGGCAATATTGAGCCTGAGCAAGCGGCGCAAATTGCCGCTAATCGTAAAGTCACCATTTACACTGTCGGTGTCGGTGCCGATGTGATGGAGCGCCGCACACTCTTTGGCCGCGAGCGGGTTAATCCCTCAATGGATCTGGATGAAAACCAGCTTAAGCATATCGCCGAAGTCACCCACGGCCATTATTTCCGCGCCCGCAACAGCCAAGAGCTCGACCAGATTTACCAAGAAATCGATAAACTCGAACCAGTGAGTCGCGATCAATTAAGCTATCGTCCGCAGGCAGATTTGTTCTATTGGCCGCTGGCACTGGCGTTACTGACGAGCCTGTGGATTGCCTTAAGTCAATTACCATTCTTTGCAGCGCGCCGCGTTAAACCCTCTGTCGCAACCACTTCACAGGGGAACATTAAATCATGAGCCTACATTTTATTCGCCCAGAATGGCTACTCGCCCTAGTGCCACTGGCTCTAGTGTTGTTGAGTTTATGGCGACAACACGAAAACCACAGTGCGTGGAATCGTTATATTGCGCCGCACTTAGCCAAGATATTGGTCACCCAAGGCAGCAAGAAATCCCGCCGTCCGCTGCATTTACTAGCTTTCACTTGGCTGATTGCGACTTTTGCGCTCGCTGGGCCTGCCGTTAATAAACAGTCCTTACCTGTGTTTGCCGCCGAGCAAGGCCGCGTACTCGTGATGGACATGTCTGTGTCTATGTTCGCTACCGATCTGGCGCCGAACCGTTTAACCCAAGCTAAATTTAGGGCTACGGATCTGCTGCGTAATCTTAAAGAAGGTGAAACAGGTTTAGTCGCCTTTGCCGGCGATGCCTTTACTATCAGCCCGTTAACGCGCGATACCGGCACGCTACTCAATTTATTGCCGACCTTGAGCCCTGAGATCATGCCCGTTCGTGGCTCAAACTTAGCGGCAGGTTTAACCCAAGCTAAAACGCTACTGGCTCAGGGTGGGCATATTCGCGGTGATATTATCGTGATGACAGATGGCATAACTGCTGCCCAATTTGATGACGCTAACTCGGCATTAAGTGGCACGCAATATCGTCTTGCGGTCGTCGCTTTTGGTACCAGCCAAGGCGCGCCAATTCGTCTACCCGACGGACAATTGCAGCGCGACAGCAGCAACGAAGTCGTTGTGGCCAGCACTGACTTTGGCCTGCTGCAAAAACTGGCCGCGGATAACAAAGGCGTGTTAATCCAAAATCGCACCGACGGCAATGATCTGGCCCAATTACAACATTGGTTAAGTGATACGGGCGATGCCAAAGCCACAGATCTTGACGGTGAAACCTGGCAGGATCTTGGACCTTATCTCGCCCTGCTATTACTGCTTCCCGCCCTTTTCAGCTTTAGGCAAGGAATCGTGGCAAGCGTTGGATTTGCCACTCTCATTGGCGGTTTACTGCTCGCGGCCGCGCCTCAGCCTGCTCATGCCAGTGTGTGGGACAATGCCTGGGACAATGTGTGGAAAACGCCAGATGAGCAAGCGATGCAGGCCTATCAATCCCAAGATTATGCCAACGCCGCTAAGCAGTTTGAGTCACCCCAATGGCGTGGCAGCGCCCAATATAAGGCCGGTGATTATGAGCAAGCGCTGAAAACCTTCGAGCAAGATAGCTCAGCCCAAGGCCTCTACAATCAAGGCAATGCGTTGATGCAACTCGGTAAACCCGATAAGGCTAAGGAGCGCTATCAAGCCGCACTTGAAAAACAAGCCGATTTCCCAGCGGCGAAGGCCAACCTTGAACTGGCTGAAAAGCAATTGAAACAACAGCAAAAGCAGCAAGGTAAAAACGATCAACAGGATAAGAACCAAGATCAACAAGGCGATCAGCAGTCCGGTGATTCCAATTCAGGCGACCAACAATCCGGTAATCAGCAGTCGCAGGATAAACAACAATCTGACCAAGATAGTGCTCAGAAAGATAAGCAAGATCAAGCGGGACAAGAGTCTCAGGATCAACAGGACAATGCCAATCCTGAGCAAAGTTCTGATCAAAGCCCTGAGCAGCAAAAAGCGGATGAGCAACAGTCTGAGCAAGATAAGCAAAATGGCAATGCTCAGGACAAGCAGGATGAAGCTCAGCAAGATCAAGATAAAGCGCAACAGGATCAACAAGCCAAGCAGCAAAATGCCGAGCAGGATGCAAAGGAAAATGAGCCTGTAGACGATTCACCAGCGGATAATGAAGCTAAGATGCAAGCGCAGGCTAACGCCGATGCCGAGGCGCAAAAATCCGCTGAACAAGCAAAGCAAAGCGTTGGCGCCAAGGACGCTCCAGAGAAAAATGCGCAAGATAAACAAGAAGCTGCTATGAGTGAATCTGTCGAAGCGCCGCCAACCAATAGCGAACCGCTTCCCGCAGAAATGCAGCGAGCGCTGAGGGGCGTGAGTGAAGACCCCCAAGTGTTACTTCGCAATAAAATGCAGTTGGAATATCAAAAACGCCGTCAAAATGGCCAAATATCAAAGGATAACGAACAGTGGTGATCAGACAATTTTTTATCCTGCTACTCCTTGCCATCGGAGTGGCCCATCCCGCCTTTGCACTCAGCAAAATTGAGGCATCGGTCGATCGTAATCCTGTGATGGAGGGCGAATACTTTGTGCTCAATATCAGCGTCGATGATGAAATCGATACCGGCAAGCTAGACACATCCGCCCTGCTGAAAGACTTTATTGTTGGCCGCACCAGCGTGAGTCGCAGCACACAGATCATGAACTTCGATGCGGTCAAAGAGACTCGCTGGCAAGTGTTGCTCGCGCCAAAACAAAAAGGCCAGTTAACCATTCCAGCCTTTACTATTGATGGCATCAGCTCGGCACCGATCCCACTCAAAGTGGTCGAAACGGGTAGCCAGCCCGCACAGATGAATAACCTATTTATCGATGCCAAAGTGTCAACTGACGAGGCCTATGTCGGGCAGCTCATTACCTACAAGGTCAAACTCTATCTGGCGGTAGAATTACAAAGGGGCGTATTGAGCGCACCGGTCATCGAAGGCGCACAGATCAAACAAATCGGCGAAGATAAGGATGGCTCAGAGATAGTCGATGGCCGCCGTTACCGCGTGATTGAACGCACCTATGGCATTATTCCCGACTTACCCGGCCAAGTGAACATCAAAGGTGCAACCTTTGCAGGCGATGTGCTAGTTGAATCCCAACGCCGCGGCGGCATGTTTGGCTTTAATGAAAGCCGCCCAATGCAAGCGGGCGCGCCCTCACTCACAGTGCAAGTGAATCCTGCACCGACAAGTTTCCAAGGCCAATGGCTGGTTGCCGATTTAGTGGTGTTAAAAGAGAATTTCCCTGAGGATATTAAAGAGTTTACCGTCGGTAGCCCTATTACTCGCACTATGACTTTATTGGCTTCTAATGCCGATGAAAATAGCCTGCCAGATATAGCGCAAACCCTGCCTAATGAACTGAAGTCATACCCAGAGAAACCTCAGCGACAAACCTTTGTACGCGATGCACAAATTGTCTCCCAGTACAGTATTACGTCGGCAATCGTTCCCAGCAAAGCGGGAACATTTACCCTGCCCGAAGTCAAAGTGCCTTGGTGGAATCCGCACCTTAAACGTCAAGAAACCGCGACGCTCCCCGCACGCACCATAGTGGTAACAGGCGGTGCAGTCACAGATGCGCCCGCCCAAGCCTCTTGGCAAGCAAATTCAGCGGCCGACAGCAATGACTCCTGGATGGTTAAGGTGTTTGCTGCGCTATGGCTGAGCACTCTCGTCGCTTGGATCATCACTTTAATCGCTTGGCGCCGCGCTTTAAAAAACCAATCGGCCGCCCCGACTGCCCTTAACGCTTCAATGAGTTCAGCACAATCAGTAAATGCTGCGGGCTTACAGGGATTGGAGCAAGCCTGCGCCAGTGGCGATGTGAGCCGCATTATGTTGCAGTTACAGCGCTACTTCAGCGAGTTACAGCAAGCGCCTATGACACTCGATAAGATTGCCGAGCAGTCACCGCAACTCGCACAGGCGATACAGCAACTGCAAATTGCCGCCTATAGTGCGAAGGCCGATGCCAACAGCCATACTGACAGTGCGAATACTAACAAGCTGACCGTAGAGTGCGCCGCGTTGCTTAACGCGGTTAAGGCCTGTGAGCATAAACATTCAAACCCAAAATCGGCGCCATTAAGCCCACTGAATCCTAAATAAATTAAGGATTTAATGAGAGAGAAGCGAGCTCAACTATGCTAAACATTCAGCCAACATGCCGAAAAAATAAAAATGTTTGCTAACTGGCGTAAGAAATCCGTCGAGCCCGCGGTCTCTTCTGACATGCTAAGTAAACAACGACGATACAACAGCCTAGTCAAGGCGCTACATGCAGACATCTTCCGCTACGCATACTGGTTATGCGGCGATAAACACGTGGCTGAAGACATTACCCAAGAAACCTTCTTGCGGGCGTGGCGCTCTTTGGATTCCCTCAAGGATGATAAAGCGGCGAAGGCATGGCTGATCACGATTCTTAGGCGTGAGAATGCACGGCGTTTCGAGCGTAAACAGTTCGATTATTCCGACGTTGAGCAAGATACCTTAGAGGACAATATCTCCAATAGCAGTGAAGAGCAGACCGAGCAATATCTGATCCGTCGGCAAATAGGCAAGCTGGATATCGAATACCGCGAGCCACTCTTACTCCAACTGATTGGTGGCTTTAGCGGCGATGAAATTGCCGAGCTGATGGAGCTCAATCGCAACACCGTAATGACGCGTTTATTTCGGGCGAGGAGCCAATTGAAAGAATTACTTGAGAAGAATGATGTGAGAGGTCAATCCAATGGATGAGCTTAAATTTAGACGTCAAGCTTATGAAGATCCTCATAATCAAGATGCTGATTTTCTGGCGCAAATTAATGCTAAGCCAGAAAACCAAGCCTTAATCAATGAGCTTAAACACCTTGATGCCAAACTGACAAATGCATTGAAAGTAGAAGTGGCGGACGATCTCGCCGATAAACTGATTTTGCGTCAGCAGTTACAACAACACCATAAACACCGCCGTCAGACGGGCTTTTTAGTGGCGATGGCGGCCTCGGTGGCATTTGTGGTGGGGATCAGTTTTAGTCTATTGCGTTTAGGGCCAATCGATTTAGCTGAACATGCACTGGCCCATGTCTACCATGAAGGTGTTGCCTTACAGGTGGATCAAAACGTCAACTTTAATCAGGTCAATGCGCAGCTCGCGTCGATGAAAGACTTTGGCAATGCCAAGTTCACCCAACAACCAGGCAAAGTGTATTACACCTCCTATTGCGATTTTCAAGGGGTGAAAAGCCTACACTTAGTACTACAGGGTGAGCAAAGCAAGGTCACACTCTTTATCGTGCCACTCGAAAAACGTATGGTGTTAGACAAAACCTTCGCCGATGGCAAATACCAAGGAATGGGCTTTGAAACACCCGATGCGTTTATTTTGCTTATAGGTGAAGAAAAAGCAGACCTTAGCTATGTAAAAGACGAAATCAAGAACACCTTTATCTAACCCCATCTTATCTCGGCTATTTTTAAATTAACCTCCGATATTTTCACTCTATCGGAGGTTAGATTTTAATCACACTTCTATCTGCTAATGGGCGATTGTTCAAACATCTGGTAGCATGCTTGCCACTTTTAATAATAACAAGATGGGAAGAGGCAAGATGACGATTGAAACCCCGATTTTAATCACATTTGTTGGTTACTTAGTATTGATGATGGGCATAGGTTTTTGGGCTTACCGTGCTACCGATACTGTTGATGATTATATTTTAGGTGGCCGCAAAATGGGCCCTGCGGTAACCGCACTCAGTGTGGGTGCATCCGATATGTCAGGTTGGCTGTTACTGGGTTTACCCGGCGCAGTTTACTTAGGCGGCTTAGGTGAAGCTTGGATTGGCATAGGATTAATTTTTGGCGCTTGGCTAAACTGGCTATTTGTTGCCAGACGACTGCGTATTTACACTCAACTCGCCGATAACGCCCTCACCTTACCGGATTTCTTCGAGAAACGTTTCCACGATACCCAGGGCTATCTCAAGCTCGTCTCCGCAATCACTATTTTAGTGTTTTTCACTTTCTATGCTTCCTCAGGCATGGTCGGTGGCGCGATTCTGTTTGAAAAAGTTTTTGGTCTCGATTACACAGTGGCGCTGGTGATTGGCTCAGCCATCATAGTCGGTTACACCTTTATTGGTGGCTTCTTTGCCGTGTGTTGGACAGACTTCTTTCAAGGCTGTTTGATGCTTGTCGCCCTCTTAATCGTCCCCTTTGCCGTTTTCTCTCACCCTGAAAGCCACGCCGGAATTGAAACTATCGATCCTGCGATGTTGGCCTTGGTCAGCGACAAAACCACAGTGATAGGCATGTTGTCTTTACTCGCATGGGGTCTTGGCTATTTTGGTCAGCCGCATATTTTGTCGCGCTTTATGGCGATAGGCAGTGCCGATGCCCTTCCCTTATCGCGCCGTATTGCCATGAGCTGGATGGTCTTATCTTTAATTGGCGCATTAGCCACAGGTATTGCTGGTTCTCTGTATTTCGCTAACGCCCCACTAGCGAATTCAGAAACGGTATTTATTCATTTAGCCCAAGCCGCGTTTAATCCTTGGATTGGTGGTCTACTCATCGCGGCCATTTTGTCGGCCATCATGAGCACTATAGATTCACAGTTACTGGTGTGCTCAAGTGTTATCACTGAAGATTTCTACCGTAAATGGTTACGCCCACAAGCGGATGACCGCGAGTTGATGATGGTCGGTCGCATGGGCGTGCTGGCGATTGCCGTGATCGCAGGCATCATTGCCCTTAATCCTGAAAGCAGTGTATTAAGCCTTGTGAGTTATGCATGGGCTGGCTTTGGTGCGGCCTTTGGTCCTGTAGTCTTGTTATCGCTATTTTGGAAGCAATACAGCCGTAATGGCGCCATCGCCACTATCATTGTCGGCGCATTAACAGTCGTGATTTGGAAGCAACTCACTGGTGGTATTTTCGAACTATACGAAATCCTCCCAGGGTTTGTATTCGCCACATTTGCCGGTATTTTGGTGAGTAAATTGTCTGCACCGAGTGAAAATGTAACCACAGAGTTCGAGCAATTTAAGTCTTCACTCTAGTTTCAACACGCTTGTATCACTTAAAAAGCGCACACTTGTGCGCTTTTTACATTTTGTATCCTTTTAAACACTCAACACAAAATTACAAACCGTTAACGTCAATTAAAACCTACCGCCAAACCCAAAGCCCTTCATATCAAGCATCTGGCCAGACCATTCAAGCGTACTAAAGTTCAACCTCTGTTTTAAAGGTTTTTAATTAACTGAAAATTAACAATTTTCACATCTGGTCGGACTTGTTGAGGTTAGGTTCAGTCCATAAGATGCCGAAGACTAATAAATGGATTTAAATACGTTCGGCTGACTAGGACCGAATAAAAATCCAATACTTATAAAAAATAGAGAGAATTATAATGAAAACATTCAACAAGACACTCATTGCCGTTTCTGTCGCATTAGCAAGTACTCAAACCTTAGCCGCGGGCTTCCAACTGAACAGCCAATCTGCAACAGGTATTGGCCGTGCATTCTCAGGTGATGCTGTTATCGCAGACAATGCCTCAGTTCTGTCTCGTAACCCAGCAGCTATGGCGTTATTTGATGAGAAAGCCCTTTCATTCGGCGTAACCTATGCCGATATCAGCGTTACTGTAAAAGACGTTGAAAAAGCGGGCACGCCAATTAGCTTTGGTAGCGAGCACGATGCTGCCGACAGTAAAGTGATCCCTAACTTTTACTACATTCAACCGCTGAACGATCAATGGGCTTTTGGTCTAGCCGCATTCAGTAACTTTGGTACAGGCACTGATACGAGCGCATTAGCAAATAATGCCGTTACAATACCAGGCATGGGTACAGTACCTGCGCCAGTGGATCTACTGGGTAACACAGAAGTCGTCACTATGGACTTCAACGCTAGCTTATCTTACCGTTTTAACGACCACTTCAGTGTCGGTGCGGGTCTAGATTTAATCTATGGCCAAGGCAAACTTAGCCGTGAAGGTAACTTACCTTTAGGTCCTGGCGGCGCTATGGTTAATGCTAACCTAGTCGATGTTGATGCCGATGGTTTTGCTATAGGTGGAATTATTGGTGCTGTATATGAGTTCAATAAAGATAACCGCATTGGTGCTAGCTACCGTCTGAGCCCAGATTTCAAAGCGACTGGCGATATCAACACTCTGAATACTCAATTAGGTAAAGTGGTTTCCTTTGATGAAATCAATATCCCATTACCGGATATTTTCCAAGTTGCTGGTTTCCATCAGTTAACAGAGAAATTTGCCATTCACTACACTGCACAGTTATCAACTTGGGGTGACTTTGATCAGATCACAGTGACTGATGGCACTGTAGGTGGCACTCCAGTCGTGAGCAGCGCGCCATTAAAACAATACGTATGGGATGACTCTTGGTTATTCAGCGTAGGTGGTACTTATACGATCAATGATAAGTGGACTGCCCGTGCTGGTTACATGCATGACCAAGGTGTTGTGAATGATATCAGCTCAATTTCAATCCCTGATTCGAACCGTAATTGGTTTACTGCAGGTTTGAGCTATAACCTGAGCACTCACTCAACTGTGGATATGGGTCTTGCCTTCGTTCGCGGTGAAGATACTGAAGTTCATGAAAACAGCTCTATCCCAAATATGGGTGAAATCATTGCCCATACTCGCTCTGATGCTGTGTACTACTCAGTTCAATACAGCTACCAGTTCTAAGCTAAACGCTTAATCCTAAAAGCCGCATTTTTTGCGGCTTTTTTGTATCTTAAGCATTTATTGCCTAAAGTTAATTCATACTCCTATACACGCAGCTACGGCTATGGCTAAAGTCATTGGACTCGGTGGAATTTTCTTTAAAAGTGCAGATCCCGTTACCTTGGCAACTTGGTATAAAACCCATCTTCAGGTCCCCATTGAAAACTGGGGCGGCGCCGCGTTTTATCACACAGATAAAGCGACACTCGGCTACCATGTTTGGACGCCCTTCGCCCATAGCACTGACTATTTTGAGCCTTCAGATAAGAGCTTTATGTTCAATTTTATCGTTGATGATCTGGCGCAGGCGCTCATGCAGGTCGAACAAGGTGGCGGTCAGCTCGTGGGTGGCATTGAAGATTCAGAGTTTGGCCGCTTTGGTTGGTTTATCGATCCCGACGGCAATAAAGTCGAATTATGGCAGCCAAGTGTTATTCCTCCGGAAAAATAGCGCGTCTCAATAAAGCGACATCAAGCTGATATCGCCAACTTGTCTCCCTCAAATATTAAGCGGCATCTATCCCGAATAAACCCAGTGCATGACTTAGGTTTATTGGGTATCTTAGGCTGAGTTTATCTAATCAAGAGATTCTTTTTATGGAAAAAAATAACATCCTTCCTGCCCTGCTGCTGGGCGGTTTCCTTTGTGCTGGGCTTGTGTATGTCGGCCAGACAGCGAGCACGGCCTTATTGCAGATGAAAGCCATGGAACGCACAGTGACAGTCAAGGGCTTAGCGGAAAAAGAAGTCAAAGCCAATGTGGCGATTTGGCCAATCAATTTCACTGAGGTTGATAATAATCTGCCTAAACTCTACGAGACGGTTCAGCAAAAAACCGACCGCGTCGTGGCGTTTTTAAAGGAGCAAGGCTTTAGCGATAGCGAAATTACGATTTCATTACCTTCAATTGAAGATCGCCAAGCACAAGGTTACGTCGACCCCAACGTCAGATACCGTTACTCGGCAAAGGTGAACCTGTCGGTTTATACCCCGCAAATTGATTTAATGCTCAATACTCGTAAGCAGATGATTAGCTTAGTGAAGGAAGGCATAGCGATCGCCAACCAAGAGTATGACAATCGCACCGAATTCCTGTTTACCGATCTCAATTCAGTCAAACCTGTGATGGTGCAAGAAGCGACTCAAAATGCCCGTGAAGTGGCTGAAAAATTTGCTAAGGATTCAGATTCCCGCCTCGGAAAAATTAAAACCGCCAGTCAAGGCCAGTTTACTATTTCGGATCGTGATAACAGCACACCTTACATTAAACAAATTCGTATTGTGTCCACACTCACCTACTATTTAAATGACTAAATCTTAAGCTTAGTCGGAACTCACTGAAACGATGGGAATAAGGCACTTATGGGCCTTATTCCTAAATTAGGGAAATACACTATATTAAATTTTTCTAATAAATATTGATTGCCTATTGAAAATAACTCCATTAGAATTTACTCATGAATTACATCTGGGATGATATAAATTATGACGTCAATTTCTCGCGCATTTTTCTTACTCTTGGCACTTGCCAGTACTCAAGTCCAGGCTGCCTCAGTCGAAACCATCGAAGTCTTAACTAAACCCTACGCCAACTGGGTCACCTTAGATGCCACCATAGAAGCAGTAAAAGCGGCGACGGTGTCAGCGCAAACCTCTGGTCGTATCGTCAAACTCAACTACGATGTTAACGATGTTGTCCCCGAGGGAGCCGCCCTACTAGAGATCACCAGTAAAGAACAAGGCGCTGAGCTCGCAAGCTTTGAGGCCGATTTAGCCAAAGCCAAAGCCTTGAATGTTGAAGCACAGGCGCAATACAAACGTTATAAAGAGTTATTTCCCCAAGGCGCGATTTCTAAGGGCGCGATGGATGAAGCCACCGCCAATGCTAAGGCCACAGAGCAAGCCGTAACCGCCGCGCAAGCCCGCGTCATCAAAGCCAGCGAATCCTTAAAATACACTGTGGTATCAGCGCCTTTTAGTGGTGTAGTCACAGAGCGTTTTGTCGAACTGGGCGAAACCGTGAGCCCAGGACAAGCACTACTTTCAGGGTTTTCCGCGAGTCAAATGCGCGCCATTACCCAAGTGCCGCAGCGTTATATCAATCAGTTGAAAAACGCCCCCGAATTCCTCGTCCGTTTAAGTGATGGCCGCGAGTTAATCTCAAAGGATCTCACTATTTTTAGTTTTGCCGATCCCGTCAGCCACAGCTATCAAGTACGCATTAATCTGCCTGAAAATGAAGCTAATCTTCAACCCGGCACGTGGGCAAAGGCTTCCTTTAAAAATGGCGAACGAGAAAAAATCCAACTGCCCACCTCAGTGCTACTGACAATGAACGAACTGAGCAGCGTTTACCTTAAAAAGGGCGAAGAATTTGTACTCACCCAAGTCCGTGTCGCCAATCCCTTAGATGGCGAGGTCGAAGTTCTGGCGGGTCTTAAGTCGGGTGATAAGGTTGCCGTTGATGCCTACCAAGTGTTGCTCAACAAAAAGCAATAAATTCCCTAGCGACTTAAGCTTTGTCGAGGTTGTTTTATGAAACATGCTCCAGTACCACAGACCACACTTGGGATTTCCGGTCGAATTGCCGCCGCCTTCCAAAATAGCGCCATCACGCCACTATTAGCGCTTCTCGGACTCTTGCTTGGCTTATTCGCTATTTTGGTGACGCCAAAGGAAGAAGAGCCACAAATTGATGTCACCTTTGCCGACGTGTTTATTCCTTTTCCCGGCGCGACACCTACCGAAGTTGAAAACTTAGTCACTCTGCCTGCGGAACAAGTGATCTCCGAAATCAAAGGCATAGATACCCTATATTCGTTCTCCCAACCCGATGGCGCACTGATTATCGTCATCTTTAAGGTCGGCGTCGCGCGCAATGATGCCATCGTCAGCCTGTACAACCAGATTTATTCCAACATGGATAAATTGCCAAGGGGCGCAGGGGTGGGTGATCCGCTGATCAAACCCCGCGGCATCGATGATGTGCCCATTGTCAGTTTGACCTTGTGGTCAAAGGACAGACAAGTCTCTGCCGAGCAACTGACCCATGTCGCCCTTGGGTTAGAAACCGAAATTAAGCGCATTCCCGGTACCCGCGAAATCGATACCGTTGGCCAGCACGATATGGTGGCCAACATACGTATCGATCCCGCAAAGATTAACAGCTTTAATCTGACCTACGACAAGTTAAGACAGAGTCTAAATGACAATAATATGGTCTCTATGCCTGCATCCTTAGTGCAAGGTAATCAAGAGATTAAAGTTCAGGCTGGGCAATTTTTACAATCCATAGACGATCTCAAACAATTAGTTGTCAGTGTCTATCAGGATAAACAAGGCAAGAACATTCCGATTTATTTGGCGGATATTGCCGAAATCAGCTTGAAGAGTGATATTCCTAAACAGAGTGTTTGGCACGCAGATAAAACCGATATTTATCCCGCCGTCACTATCGCGATTGGTAAACAAGCGGGACAAAATGCCGTCGATATCGCCGACAGTGTGATTGAGCGGATTGCTAAGGTCGACAATGTGTTGATCCCCGCGAATGTCGAAGTCACAGTGTCACGTAACTATGGCGAAACCGCGGCAGATAAATCTAACACCCTTATTTTAAAACTGATTTTTGCCACCAGCGCAGTAGTCGTGCTGGTCTTTTTAACCATGGGGGCCCGCGAATCCTTAGTCGTAGGTGTGGCCATTATTGTCACGCTGGCGATCACCCTTTTCGCCTCTTGGGCGTGGGGATTTACCTTAAACCGCGTGTCCTTGTTCGCCTTGATTTTCTCCATCGGCATCTTGGTCGACGATGCCATAGTCGTGGTCGAAAACATCCACCGGCATATGGCGCTCGGCAAAAAGTCCTTTAGTGAGCTTATCCCTGTGGCGGTCGATGAAGTCGGTGGTCCGACGATTCTGGCGACATTTACTGTTATCGCAGCCTTGCTGCCGATGGCTTTTGTATCGGGCTTAATGGGGCCTTACATGAGCCCAATCCCCATCAACGCCAGTATGGGCATGTTAATTTCCCTCGTAGTGGCATTTGTGGTCACTCCTTGGCTCAGTCGTAAACTGCTGAAACACAATGACCAACACGATACTGCCCAAGCGTCGCACGAGGATGAAGCCGAAACTAAGATGGTGCGCCTCTTCACCCACTTAATTGGCCCTTTCCTGCTGGGTAAAAATGCCCGTAAGGCAAGAGTGGGACTGGCTGCCGGCGTATTTGTGTTAATTGGTATCGCCGTCGCGCTCCCCCTGGGTCAGCTCGTGGTGCTAAAAATGCTGCCCTTCGATAACAAGTCCGAGTTTCAAGTGATGGTAGACATGCCCGAAGGCACTCCCGTTGAGCAAACCCAGAGAGTGCTGCAGGATTTGAGTCGCTATCTGACGACTGTCCCCGAAGTCGAGCATCTGCAGTTGTATGCGGGCACTAACGCGCCAATGAACTTTAACGGCTTAGTCCGCCACTACTTCCTACGTCACAGCCAAGAGCTTGGTGACATTCAAGTAAACCTAGTCGATAAAAAACACCGCAAGCGTGACAGCCACAGCATCGCGGTATCGGTGCGAGACGAACTGCAACAAATTGGCGAGCAATATCATGCCAATATCAAAGTCGTTGAAGTGCCACCTGGACCGCCAGTGTGGTCGCCGCTGGTTGCCGAAGTGTATGGCCCGAGCCCCGCAATCCGCGAGCAAGCCGCTTACGAGATGCAGGCGCTGTTCCATGAAACCAAAGACGTGGTCGATATCGATATTTTCTTGCCCGCCGCCCAGCAAAAATGGCAAGTCATTATCGACCGCAGTAAAGCCAGCTTGATGGCCGTGCCCTACAGCAATATTGTCGACTTGATTGCCACCTCCGTTGGCGGCAAAGATGTGAGTTATTTACATCAAGCCCAGCAAAAACAACCGATACCGATCCGCCTGCAATTAAACGAAGGCGCGAAAGTCGATTTAGAGCAAGTGCTGAATATGAAGTTACTGAGCCAAACGGGGCAATCTGTGCCTGTGTCTGAGCTGGTGACCATCAAACGCGGCAAAATCGATGCACCAATTATCCATAAGAATATGATCCCTATGATCATGGTCGTCGCCGATATGTCGGGGCCACTGGACAGCCCGCTCTACGGCATGTTCGACATGGCGGGCAAAATTGATGGCGCCGATGGCTTAGGGTTTGATCAGCATTATATTCACCAACCCACAGGGCTAGACTCGGTCGCCGTGCTCTGGGATGGCGAGTGGAAAATCACCTACGAAACCTTTAGAGACATGGGCATCGCCTATGCGGTCGGCATGATCGCCATTTATCTCTTGGTAGTGGCGCAGTTTAGATCGTATCTCGTGCCGCTCATCATCATGGCGCCAATCCCATTAACGGTGATTGGTGTAATGCCAGGCCATGCCCTGCTCGGAGCACAATTCACCGCAACGTCCATGATAGGCATGATAGCGCTGGCGGGGATTATTGTGCGTAACTCGATATTATTGGTCGATTTTATCAATCAAGAAACCGCATCCGGCGTGCCCTTTGAGCGGGCAGTGATCCACTCGGGTGCAGTGCGAGCTAAACCCATTATGCTCACCGCACTAGCGGCCATGATAGGGGCGCTGTTTATCCTTGATGATCCAATTTTCAATGGCTTAGCGATCAGTCTGATCTTTGGTATTTTTATCTCGACCATACTGACCTTAGTTGTCATCCCTGTGCTGTACTACACAGCAATGAAAAACCGCATGAATACTGTTCAGATACAGACACAGACACAAACACAAAACTAACCACAACAAAGGCCATCACCAAAATGGCCTCAAGGAGTAAGGTATGTCATTAGAACGCAGCATTATGGCTTTTGCCGGATTTATGGTGTTACTGTCACTGGTGTTAACAGCCTATGTGCACCACAACTTTTTGTGGTTAACCGCATTTGTTGGCGCTAACCTGTTTCAAAGTGCTTTTACCGGTTTTTGCCCTGCCGCCATGATTTTACGCAAATTGGGTGTAAAATCCGAGGCTGAGATTGCTAAGCAAAGTTAAGCCACACAAAGTCACTACTTAATAGTTAAGACTTAAGAGTTAAGATTTAAGATTTAGCTGAGCGAGTACTCGTTTAGCTTAAACAAGCCTGCCCAAAAGGCGTCAAGGAGATAAAGTGACCCACAACCTCGTAACCCGTGGCCAAAGCCTAATGCGCTTAGCCCTATTAAGCCTGCAATCACTGGTTCTCGTGCCACTGCTACTAATGCCAATGATGGCCAGCGCCGCCGACCAAGATCCTGCAATCGCATGGGATAAAATTGCCGCAGGCGCTATGGTGCTCGATGTCAGAACGCCTGAGGAGTTTGCCGAAGGTCATCTAGCCAATGCGGTCAATATTCCCTTTGAGCAAGTGGCAGAGGAGTTTGCTAAGCGCGGCATCGCCAAAGATGCCCCTGTTGTCTTGTATTGCCGCAGTGGTCGCCGTAGCAGCATCGCAACCGAAGCCTTAGTCGCTGCAGGATATACTCAAACCTATAATGGTGGCGGTTATTCCACCTTAGTTGAGGCACAAAAAACGCCCGCTAAGTAATTCACCGCCATCGACTAGGCTCTAGTGCTTTAGTGCGGGAAAGCAAGTGTAAATCACTTAAGCACTGTCACTGCACTCTAGTCATTCAAGGTTTCTCCCTAAAAGCGCCCTTTGGCGCTTTTTTATTGTCTAAGCGAAATATCGAAATTAGGCAGAAGATTCTAACCACATACATTGCGTATGCTTTCACCTCCCGTTTTGCCGCTTACGCCCCCTCCAAAAAACACATCAACAAATTTGCGTGAATGGCTTAGCCATCGTCAATGAATTGGCAACTGCCACTCCCTTGACAGAAATTTGCAACAATTTCGCATAATCAATCACTTGAAAAAACTCATTATAATGACCAAACTTTACATGGCTATTTAGTTATTTATAATCACTAAAAAATATATATAAAAATTTCAATCACATAGAAACAGGAAAATCAGTATAAAGTACTCATATTGACCGTAGATTCGTATTCACTTATTCATTTTTACCACATAAAAAAACAAGAAATTGAATAAAACTTAGTTACAACTCGTTACATATTGAATTTATATTCAAATTAACTGCTTATAAAATATGAGGCTTTATAAGCAACCATACCGTTAACAATTGATTTACAAATACTTTGGCCGCAGATAAATTCACTAACCGAGTAGCATCTGAGTCGTAGTTATTCTTATGAAACATAAAATAATAATGATTAACACTAAATTGACCATGGAAGAAGAACATGACAATCAACAGAACCACTAAAATAGCGTTAAGCCTTTCAAGCTTAGCTATTGCGATCTCAGCCGGTGTACAAGCAGCACCACAAGCCCCAGGTTTTGCCGCAGCATTACAAGCACAAACCTCTCCACTGCCAAAGCGTTACATAGTGAAATTTAAAAACGCCGATGCTGCTACCATAATGTCGGCCAGTAATGTGCAATCAATGAGTGATCAGCAATCGAGTGACGCGGCAACTGATACGCTGCCAACCACAATGAATTATCAGCCCCAAATGGCGGAAATCAGTGCTCAACACACTGCATTGAACAAAGTACAAGCGAAGGAAATGAAACGTATCGGCCGCAGTAACAGTTACTCGGTCAAACTCGATGCAAACGGCATCAATGCGTTAAAAAAACGCGCCGATGTGGAATATGTTGAAGAGGATATGCCGCGTCACTTACTGAGTGAAAGCACGCCTTGGGGTCAAACCTTTGTGGGGGCGACTCAGTTAAGCGATAGCCAAGCAGGCAATCGTACTATTTGTATTATCGATTCTGGCTACGATCGTAGTCACAGCGATTTAAGTGGCAATAATGTCACGGGCACCAATAACTCAGGCACAGGCAACTGGTTCGAGCCAGGTAACCACAACGCCCACGGTACTCACGTTGCGGGCACGATTGCGGCAATTGCCAACAACGACGGCGTGATCGGCGTAATGCCAAATCAAAATGCCAATATTCATGTCGTAAAAGTGTTTAACGAATCTGGCTGGGGTTACTCTTCATCCTTAGTCGCCGCGGTAGATACTTGTGTTGCCAACGGCGCTAACGTTGTCACTATGAGTTTAGGTGGTGCGGGTTCGAGCACCACTGAGCGTAATGCTCTGGCTGCCCATTATAATAATGGTGTTCTCTTGATTGCCGCTGCAGGTAACGATGGCAATAGTGCTCACAGCTATCCAGCATCCTACGATGGCGTGATGTCAGTCGCCTCAGTGGATAATCATAAAGACCATTCTGCATTTTCCCAATACACCAACCAAGTTGAAATATCTGGCCCAGGTGAAGCGATTCTGTCGACGGTTACCCGTGGCGAAGGCCGTTTAGCCGATATTACTATCGGTGGTCAGTCTTACTTTGATTCAGGTGTAGTGCCTCATAATCGCCTCATTTCATCGGGCGGCAACTATGTGCCAGCACCATACAATGGTACAGCGACAGCTACGCTTGCCGAATGTAGCGTCAGCGGAACTAGCTTCAACTGCGGCAACATGAGCAATAAGATTTGTTTAGTGGAACGTGTTGGCAATCAAGGCACAAGTTACCCTGAAATCAATGCGGCTAAAGCCTGTAAAAATGCCGGTGCCAGTGCGGCGATTGTTTACAGTAACGCGGCATTACCTGGCTTACAAAACCCCTTCCTTGTCGATGCAAACAGTGAAATCAATATGGTTTCCGTATCAGTGGATCGCGCAACAGGTTTAGCACTACGTAATCAACTGGGTGCGACAGCAACAGTCAGCAACCAAGGTAATAAAGATTACGAGTACTACAACGGTACTTCGATGGCAACGCCACATGTGTCAGGTGTTGCAACCTTAGTCTGGAGCTATCACCCTGAGTGTAGTGCGGCGCAGGTTCGTAACGCATTGAAAATGACCGCTGAAGATCTTGGTACTGCGGGCCGTGACAACTACTATGGCTATGGTTTAGTCAACGCTGTTGCCGCGAAAACCTTCTTAGATGCCTCTTGTACTGGCCCAACGGGTCCTGTTGATCCAACTCCAACCGATGGCGTGTTAGTTAACGGTGTGGCTAAGACGGGCTTAGGCGGCGCAGCGAGTGAAGAACTGCACTTCTCCTTTGACGTACCACAAGGCGCAACTAACTTAGGCTTTGTGATGAACGGTGGTACAGGTGATGCGGACTTGTATGTGCAATATGGTGCAGCGCCGACTACAGCTAACTATGATTGCCGTCCATATAAAAGTGGCAATAGCGAGTCTTGCCCAATCACCAATGTCCAATCAGGCACTTACTACGCCATGCTGAAAGGCTACTCGGCCTTCACTGGTGTGTCATTAACAGCAAGCTACACAGCATCTAGCGGCGGTACTCCACCGACTACGCCTGCAAGCTATAGCAACACTGATAACTACAACATCCCTGATAACAAAGCAGCTGGGATCACTAGCCCAATCACAGTCACTCGCACAGGTGATTCAGGCACTGTGACTGCGGTAGTGAACATAGTCCACCCTTATATTGGTGACTTGAAAGTGCAGCTGATCAGCCCTTCTGGTAAAACAGTTACATTGCATAGCAACACAGGTTCAGGTGCTGCCAATATCAACAAGAGCTATACCGCTGATATGACGGGTGCTAATTCGAACGGCGTATGGAAGTTAAAAGCCGTAGACAGTGGCCGTGGTGATGTGGGTTATATCGATAGCTGGGAGCTGAGCTTCCAATAAATCCCAATCAATACTCATTACTGAAAAATGAAAGTAATAAATGAAAAGAGCCTGCAATCGCAGGCTCTTTTTTACAAGACATGTTATGCAATATCTTTGAGGATTTCAGGTTCGATCAACACGCTGGTATCATTATCCGATAGCCAAATTTGGCCTTCGCTGATAGAAACCTGCAATGCCATATTGCGCCCAACAAAGGCTTCCATCGCCGTGACCGACTCTTCGGCAATATTCCACACGGTTAAATTCTGGTAACGCTCTAACGCCTGCTGATTCTGTTTCCACCAAATGGGTACACTACGGCCACCATAGGTAAATAACTGCACAACTTTGGCACGACCACTGGCCTTTCGCAGCCATTTCTCATCGGCCTGACCAAACTCAACCCACAGATCAATTTCGCCTGATAAGGTTTTGTCCCACAACTCGGGCTCATCATCGACGCACAAACCTTTACTGAAACTTAAGGTTTCGCTGGCATTCACAATAAACGCCAGTAAACGCACCATCATGCGGCCGTCGGTTTCGGAAGGATGCTGGGCAAGCGTCAATTGATGGTCTTGGTAATAATTCCGATCCATATCGGCTATCTGTAAATTGACCTTAAACACAGTCGCTTTGAGGGCCATAGTCATCCTAAATGCAGAGTGAAATCCTGAAACAGCGAAATCCTAAAATAAGGCTGCCGAGTCTACCTGAGACTCGGCATTAGCTCAAACGAACAATAGGATACGTCCATCAAATCGAACAGAAAGTGCAATCGGACAGAAGGCTGAATCGATAAGAGGTTAAATCGCGCCGGGTCGTAAATGCTTAGCCATCGGGAAATGCGCTTTCAACTGACTGATTTTTTGTGTATCGGCCACCAGCAACATGCGTGTGCCCTGTTCGTATTGCAGGCTCAATTCACTGAGTGCGGGTAACTCGCCCCGATTGGCGTCTCGACGGACTAATTCTGCCAATTCATCACTCAAATCGCCTTGGCTATAGATCCAATCGAGGCGCTGCAACAACGGCATCGCGGCGAGTGGCAGTAAGTCCACAGAGGTTGCATCATCCAGCAAAAGGATTTCGCCGCGGCTGACTAAGTTATTAAACGCATTATGGTAATGCTCGGTGGTACGACTATCGAAACGGTCGCCATTGGTATCGAAAAAACGCTCCCAAAATAAGCGGCGTTTCGAGGTTGAATCGAGCTTGTCTTGCACTTCGGCGCGTCTATCGGCGACAAAGTCGAACAAAGGCTTGAGTGATTGCGGTAGGCTGGATTCTAAGCGCGAGCGAATCGTGCGTGCAAATACTGGTGCTGCGCCCGCCGTGCTGATCGCGACCACTAAACGGCCCCTATCGACAATCGAAGGGGTGATAAAACGGCAAAATGCCGGATTATCAACGGCATTAACCCAAATACCGCGCGCGGTGGCTAGAGTCGCCAATTCGGCATTAAGGCTGTCGTTTGCCGTGGCGAGATACACGAGATCGTAATTTTGAATATCGGCGTGAACCACTTCGCGCTGGGATAACAGAATACGGCCCGTATCAGCATAACGCTGCACTTCAGGATTGACCTCTGGGGCAACCACATGGATATTAGCTTCGGTACGTGTTAGTAACGCCAACTTACGGCTCGCCACATCACCCGCCCCCACCAGCAAGACATTCAAATTAACCGTATCGACAAACAAGGGAAAATATTGCATCAAATGAGATCCTGAACGCTTAATCCTGCACCACTGGCAGTTGACGATGTACCCAGCCCTTATAACCACCAATCAAAGAAGCAACTTGAGTGTACCCCATGAGTTGTAGATTATGGGCAGCCAAGGCAGAGCGCGCACCACCTGCGCAGTAAAGTAATATAGGGGTATGTTTATCGGGGAAACGCGCTTCAATATCGCGCTCTAAAATACCCCGACTTAAGTGTTTCGCTTGGGGTAAATGATCCTGTAGCCACTCGCGATCCTCACGCACATCCACAAGGTGCCAGCTATCGTCTGCCTGATAAGCTTCAATGGTCACTTCGGTGATATTAGGCAGTATTGCGTCAACAAGGGCGGAAAAAGCATTGGGGTGCAGCATCACAAACTCCTAGATAAGATATTGAATGACATGATGAATGTCAGCTTATCAGCAAAGTGTAATCTTCTCATCCAGTAGACGCAATCTTTCAGCCACAGCACAAAGCAAAGGTGTTTGCATATCCAAGGCTAATTGTGACTTTCACTGCGCTCAGAGCTGCATTGCCAGCACAACTCAAAACTGCCTTCATTGGTTTCATGGCACTGCACACATTGCCATTGTGGGCTTTCGACATCCAGCGCATTCAGCTGCACTTGCGCCGACGCATGTTGGGACTCGCCCACCCACAACTCGACGTTTTGCATCCCTGTCGGAAGCTCACCAATCCCGCCCAATAGCGCTTCACCTCTGAGCTCAACATGAATACCACAGGCCTCTAATAAACCTTTCCATGTGTGGGCTTGCAATAAATTACCACCAGCAACTAACACTTTACGTTCTTCCATGCGACATCCTACGGCTACAACTCTCTGGAATATGGGTTGCCGACATCCTACTGCTAAATAGCCGAGCCTGTCGAGCGCTGATTTTTACACCAGTTGTTAATTTAATTAACATTCCATTTTTACAGCATAACTGACTATAACTTTGTGAGTTTGCTAGCAGAATGTCAGATCTATCTCAAAACTGAGGTAAAAAAAAGCCACCTCGTCGGTGGCTTTTTAACTCGAATGTAACCTTTAAGGCATCATGGGAGGTTGGTCTGCGCCTTCTTTCTCAATCTCAACTGGCATCATGTGTTCACGATTGATACCCAGTTTAATGGCCAAGAAACTCGCCACATAGATAGAAGAATACGTACCCACAAAAATACCCATCAGCAATGCAGTCGCAAAGCCATGGATCATAGTGCCGCCCTTAAGGAACAAGGCTACGACCACCACTAAGGTTGTACCTGTGGTGATGATTGTACGGCTCATGGTTTGAGTAATGGAAACGTTAACCACTTCTTCAGGGTCGCTTTTACGCATCTTAAGGAAGTTTTCACGGATACGGTCAAATACCACGATAGTATCGTTGAGTGAGTAACCCACAACCGTCAATAGACCCGCCAGAACGGTCAAGTCGAATTCCAATTGGAATACCGAAAACACGCCTAAAGTCACGATCACGTCGTGCGCCAGTGCCGCCACTGAACCAAATGCTAGGCGCCATTCGAAACGGAATGACACATAAATCATGATACAGATAAGCGCAACTAATACCGCTAAACCGCCTTGCTCAGCCAGTTCTTTACCCACTTGTGGGCCAACGAACTCAACACGCTTCTGCTGAACTTGTGGATCAACTTTCTGCGCAGCTTCCATGACAGACTTAACTTGCACGTCACTCTTTACGCCTTCTTTCACCTGTAAACGTACTAATACGTCACGGCTAGAACCGAAGTTTTGCACAATGGCGCCTTCAGAATCAGGCGTCGTCAGTTGCACCCGCAGGGCGTTTAAATCGACCGGATTAGTGAACTCCATTTCAACGACGGTACCGCCAGTGAAATCAAGCCCCCAGTTAATGCCATTGGTCACAAGAGAAACCAATGAAGCCAGTACCAATACAGCCGACATAATACTGATTGGCAGTGCATGACGGAGGAAGTTTACCGTATGTTTTAAAGATAAAATTTCTAACATTGTCACTTCCCCTTAGATAGACAGAGTCTTCACGCGCTTACCGCCCCAAATCGCGTTAACGATTGAGCGAGTACCCACGATTGCAGTAAACATGGAAGTCGCAATACCTATCATCAAGGTCACCGCGAAGCCTTTAACAGCGCCTGTACCTACGGCAAACAGGATCAGCGCCGTTAGGAAAGTGGTGATGTTCGCATCGGCGATGGTGGAGAATGCGTTGCCATAACCTTCGTGGATGGCCTGCTGGACGCTACGGCCCGCACGTAATTCTTCACGGATACGCTCATAAATCAGCACGTTACCGTCAACAGCCATACCCACAGTCAACACCATACCGGCAATACCCGGTAGGGTTAACACTGCGCCAGGGATCATCGACATTACGCCCACGACCATGACTAAGTTCATGGTTAAGGCGATGTTGGCGATAAGACCAAAGCCACGGTAGTAAACCAGCATAAAGAGTAAGACAACCGCCATACCCCAAACCATAGCTTGAACACCGTTTTCAATGTTTTCAGCACCTAAGCTTGGACCTATGGTACGTTCTTCAACAATCGATACTGGCGCAATCAAGGCACCAGCACGCAGTAATAGCGCAAGATTTTGTGCTTCACCATGGCTTAAACCAGTGATCACAAAGTTGCGGCCTAAACGCGCTTGAATGGTCGCTACAGAAATCACTTCTTGGATTTTCTGCATCTTAACGCTGCCGTCGGCATTGCGCTCACCACTGTCTTTGTATTCGATGAACAAGGTCGCCATAGGTTTACCTATGTTATCTTTGGTCACGTCGGAGAAAATGGTGCCGCCTTTCGCATCAAGGTTGATGCTAACTTGTGGACGACTGTACTGGTCAAAGCTAGGTTGTGCGCCAGTGATATGATCACCGGTCAGCATAACTTCTTTCTTCAATATTACAGTGCCGCCTTCACGGCGCTGGTAGACTTCAGAACCAGCAGACACACGGCCTGATTGCGCTGCATTAGGGTCGGCTTTGTCATCGACCATGTGGAATTCAATCGATGCGGTAGCACCTAAGATTTCCTTGGCGCGAGCGGTATCTTGCACACCTGGCAATTCAACGATAATGCGCTCGGCACCTTGACGTTGTACTACAGGCTCAGCCACACCTAACTCGTTTACACGGTTACGAATGGTCGTAATGTTTTGTTGCAGTGCTTCTTCTTTAATCTGCTTAAGATACACGTCACTCATCACAGCTTGCAGGGCAAAGTCTTCACCCTTGCTCACATCGGTGAACACCATATCGTTGCTGCGAGATTTTAGGAAACGTTCGGCACTGGCTAAACTTTCGCCATCACGGAATTTAATCTCGATTCCTTGAGCATTATTGCGAATGCCCGCGTAACGGATTTTTTCTTCACGTAATTGCGAACGGAAATCGGCAATTTTAGCCTCTTCCATTTTGCGAATCGCTTCGCCCATGTCCACTTCCATCAAGAAATGCACACCGCCGCGAAGGTCGAGACCGAGTTTCATTGGGCTACCGCCCATTGACTCAAGCCACTTAGGTGTCGCTGGGGCTAAGTTGAGCGCCACAGTAAACTTGTCGCCTAAGCTGTCAGCAATCACTTCTTTCGCCAGTAGCTGTTGATCCGCATTTTGCACACGGACCAACAACTGACCTTTTTCAAGCTCAGAGCGCTTTACCGCAATGCCCTTACTGGCTAACAGCTCGTTCACACTGGCTTGGGTTGATGCCGTGACTTCAGCACCTCGAGTCGCCACCACTTGCACCGCATGATCTTCACCAAATAGGTTCGGTACGGCATAGAAACAACCTATGGCAATGACGAGCATCACCATAATGTTTTTCCACATTGGGTATTTATTTAACACGCCTGAGCCCTCTTGGCTTACAACGACTGGATAGAGCCCTTAGGCAATACAGCTGCAATATAGTCTTTTTTGATCGTGATTTGTGTTGTGTCGTTTAAGCTCAGTAACACGTAATCGCTTTCGTCGCTGATTTTTGCAATCTTGCCTAAAATCCCACCACTGGTCAGCACTTCATCACCTTTGCCAAGTGAAGACATCAGATTTTTGTGCTCTTTAACGCGTTTTGATTGCGGACGGAAAATCATGAAATAGAAAATCAGGCCGAAAATCGCCAGCATGAAAATCAGTTCCATCGTGCCGCCACCTTGTGGTGCGCCGGCAGCGCTTGCATATGCATTTGAAATAAACATAGTTTTCTCTTCTTATTAGCAAAAAATCAATCGACTAACTCTGGTACTTCGCGACCTTGACTGGTATAGAAGTCCGCCACAAAGGCGTCTAATGTACCCGTCTCAATCGCACCGCGCAAACCTTCCATTAACATTTGATAGTATCTCAAGTTGTGAATGGTGTTTAAACGCGCACCCAGAATCTCATTACAACGATCTAAGTGGTAAAGGTACGCCCGTGAATAATTTTTACAGGTATAACAATCACACTTAGTATCGAGTGGTGACGTGTCATCTCTATGACGCGCATTGCGTATTTTGATCACACCTTCACTCGTAAACAGATGACCGTTGCGGGCATTACGGGTTGGCATTACACAGTCAAACATGTCAACACCACGACGTACCCCTTCAACTAAATCTTCTGGTTTACCGACCCCCATCAGATAGCGAGGTTTGTCAGCAGGAATTTGCGGGCAAATATGCTCAAGAATACGATGCATATCTGCTTTAGGCTCTCCTACGGCCAAACCACCGACGGCATAACCGTCGAAACCGATATCGACTAAGCCTTTTAAGCTTTCGTCGCGTAAATCTTCATACACACCGCCCTGAATAATGCCGAATAGAGAGTTAGGGTTCTCTAAACGGTCAAATTCATCACGCGAACGTTTGGCCCAACGCAGCGACATCTGCATTGACTTACGCGCTTCATCTTCAGTCGCGGGATACGGCGTACATTCGTCAAAAATCATCACCACATCGCTGCCCAATGCATCTTGGATTTGCATTGATTTTTCAGGATCTAAGAAGATTTTCTCGCCATTGATTGGCGAACGGAAATGCACACCTTCTTCGGTGATCTTACGGATATCGCCAAGACTGAATACTTGGAAACCACCCGAGTCAGTTAAAATCGGACGCTGCCAGTTCATAAAATCATGCAAGTCACCGTGCTTACGCATGATTTCTTCGCCTGGGCGCAACCATAAATGGAAAGTGTTACCGAGCAAAATGTCCGCGCCTGTAGCACGTACTTCTTCTGGCGTCATACCTTTAACTGTGCCGTAGGTTCCAACAGGCATAAATGCGGGGGTTTCTACTGTGCCACGGTCAAAAATCAACCGACCACGGCGCGCACGGCCGTCGGTAGTGTCTAATTCAAATTTCATAATTCACCTCGCCAGATAAACAGTCTGACTACATTTTTAATGGCTAATGCCATTTTGATTAACAATAGAGATGGGGACAGCGTTAAAAGGTTCAACCTTTTAACGAAAAAAAGTTGCCGCCCATACTCACTTTGGGTGGCTATTTTAAAACAAAATCTTGGTCTAGTGGGCTTTTTTCGTCACAAACATGGCATCACCATAGCTAAAAAAGCGATATTTTTGCGCGATAGCATGTTGATACGCCGCCATAACATGATCAAAACCCGCAATTGCACTGACTAACATGATGAGGGTCGATTCAGGGAGGTGGAAGTTCGTCACCATGGCATCGACCACTTGGAATTGATAGCCGGGATAAATAAAGATATCGGTATCGCCGCTAAAGGCTTTGAGTTCACCTTGACTAGCGCGCGCCGCACTTTCTAAGGAACGTACAGATGTTGTACCAACAGCCACGACGCGTTTACCCGCCGCTTTGGTTTGCGCGATTAAATCGACCACATTCTGCGGCACATTGGCCCACTCAGAATGCATCTTGTGCTCAAGAATGGTATCAACACGCACCGGTTGAAACGTTCCAGCGCCCACATGCAAAGTCACAAAGGCGATATTCACACCCTTGGCTTTTAATGCATCGAGCATGGCATCGTCAAAATGTAACCCCGCCGTTGGCGCGGCAACGGCGCCTGGGTTTTGGTTATACACAGTTTGATAGCGCTCTTTGTCAGCATCTTCATCGGGTCTGTCGATATAAGGCGGTAGCGGCATGTGCCCTACGGCTTCGAGCACCTCTAGAATGGTCAACTCGGATAACAGCTCAAGTTCAAACAAAGTATCGTGACGGGCGACCATCTTCATTTGATAGCCACCGTCGAGCAGAATGAACGAATCGACTTTCGGGGATTTAGAGCTGCGAACATGGGCGAGGATGCGCTTATCATCGAGCATACGCTCAACTAAAATCTCTAACTTGCCGCCGCTGGCCTTTTGGCCAAACATACGCGCGGGGATCACTCGGGTATTGTTGAACACCATTAAATCGCCGGGATTAATCATCCCCAGCAGATCGGTAAACTGTTTGTCGCCTAACGCGCCAGAATTGCCGTCTAAGGTTAACAGACGTGATGCATTACGCTGCGCCATAGGATAACGAGCGATCAGCTCATCGGGGAGATCGAAAGAAAAGTCTGCAACGCGCATGATAGGCCTCTAGATAGCTTAGAACGGCGGCTAGTCTATGGTTAGAGGCCAAGAATATCAAGATTACTTATTGCCAGCGTCCACTTCTTGCTCAGGAACTATAGGTTTGACGCCATCTTGGGGCAAATTGTCATCGGCATCGAATTTAAGCCGTGAACGGCTGAAATCATCCATGCTAAAACGGTGTTGTTCAAAGGGGATTTCTACCAGCACTTTTTTGCGCTTTGGCTGCTCGTCTCGACCAAGCATCTTTATAAACCAGTTCCACATCATCCATGATCCTAAAAAGTGAAAAAATACTGCATTTTTAGCTTCCGTGCTTTCCTAAGCGCGCTTGCGCATGATACCGTGAACCGACGTGGTTAACCAAGTACAAAATATGAACTTTCTTACACACTTACATCTCGCCGACATCAGTAAAACGCATCTTGCCGCCAATGTGGCGGGTAATTATATTCAAGCGCCAATTGCACAAGCTCCAATTGAGTTACGCCAAGCGCTATGGTTAAACCAAGAGATTAATAATCTCTGCAGCAGCCACGAACTCACAATTGAATTAATGGAAGCTTTCCCTGCGCCCTTAAGAAGCATAGCAGCAGAACTCATGGCCGTGAGTTTCGATCACTATTTAGCTTATTATTGGGAAGAATATCATCACCAACCTTTAGATGAATTCAGCCGCAAGGCCTATAATGCGTTAGATACTTTCGCCGTCCAAGGTGTAGACCCGTACCATCCAGAAGCACTTGCTAAGCTCTTGCCCGCCATGCGCAGCGCCGATTGGCTCGGCAGCTACACCACAGAAAAAGGCTTACAACACGCTTTAGCACAAGTGGCAAAACAGCATCCGCAAGCCGCACTGTTTAAAGATGCCCACAAAGTCGTCAATAAAATGCAGATAGAAATCGAAACCGCGTTCCGCACTTTTTATCCGCAGCTGATGGCTTATACCCGCATTTGGAGCCGTAAGACGCCTGCTGAATATTTGCCCTCCCCAATCTCGCAATAAGCAAGCATGAGATTATGCTGTGTGCCTGCGTAAATTTTGCTAGTATGGCCGCGCAAAAATGAGGACAAGATGCAAATATTTGATTACCAGCCCCCAGCAGTGCCTTGGCTAGACATCCGCTATAACGATAGAGATCTGATTATCATCAATAAACCTTCGGGATTATTGTCTAATCCGGGTCGAGCGGCTCACACCTTCGATTGCGCGTTAACCCGCTTACAAACCCTTTATCCAGAAACGATTTTAGTGCATCGGCTCGACTGCGCGACCTCGGGCATCATGGTGTTCGCCCGTAATAAAAAAGCCGAGTCGCATTTAAAAACGCAGTTTCAAGATAGACAGAGTAAGAAAGTCTATATTGCCGAAGTGATGGGACATGTGCCGCAGGAACAGGGCATGATTAACCTCGCGATTGCGCCAGACACTGAGCATCCGCCCTATCAAAAGACGCTACAGACAGGAGAGACTGGCGGTAAAAGCGCCCTCACCTACTACCGTGTACTAGAACGCCGAGAAAACAGCACCTTAGTCGAGCTTTCGCCAGAAACAGGCCGCACTCATCAATTACGTGTGCATATGCTTGCCCTAGGCCATGCGATTTTAGGCGATGAGTTTTACGGTGATGCCGAGGTTATCAAAGCAAAACCGCGTTTATGCTTACATGCACAAAGCTTAAGTTTGACCCATCCCTATTCGGGTAAATCGCTGTTTTTTAGCAGTAAACATCCATTTACTGAATAACTCAATCCAATAGCTGCAATCCCATAAAAGCAAAAGGTCGCAACTTAGCACTGAGCTAAAATGCGACCTTAGTTATTTACGGATTCGATTGTTGCCTTTTAAGCGACGCGTATACCTTGACCAAAATCGACATCAGCCGCTAATTCTTCTGCTTGGAAATAACAGCCCTGCTCATTACAAAATTGTAATTGCTGTGACTGTGTCACGATAAAGAATTCACCAAAGAAATTACCGCCCACATCTTCCAGCTTATGGCCTTCAGCGGTTTGCGACATATAGACTTCATCTAAACTATGGCAGCCATCGCTAAACCAAGTTTCTAAAAAATATTTTTCGTCTTCTTTATAGAGGGTAATTTTATCACCCAATAAAGGACGCCCATCTAACCAACGACCTATAATTTCACGATTTTGCATATCTGTCTCCCGCCAATGAAGGCGACGGCGTTTTTCAATCCCAGACATCCTGATATCCTTATGCAATACCCAATCACCTAAAGTGAATGTCAGTTGTGGTAGTACATTAAGCATAGAACCCATTTAACGCTTTACTCCCCACTACAGCAAATTACTTCAAACCGCCCGTCAAATGTAACTTTATGGTTAATTTAAATTTGCTAAATGTTTAAAATATAAAAGATAAATACCTTTGACTAATTAATCGGCAGTGTAGCTCAATCTACAAATAAAAACGCGATCTTTATCACTATTTACTTATCGCTAAAGTAAAGACAGCTAAAAGACTTATCTAGCGAGCTGAATGAGAGCGCCACGCTGTTTAAACGTCGATACAATGGAACGGCAGCCATACACAATACAGACCAACTGGCAATGCCAGCGAAAGTTCAATAAATCCCTTTTATATTACTAACAGTCCTCATAACATCCTTATTAACCGTTATGCGTTAAGTTGAAGAGCTTGTATGGCACTTAGTCACAAGCGCCAATATATTTTCCATTGCCAACGAGTTTCGACTTGATTTTCATTGCCTCTTCAGAGATTGTCACTTCAAGCTTAGAAGTGGACGTTTTCCCATTGAAATGCATTTCACCCACTGTTTTAGATGCACCATCAGGACTAGTGCATGATGTTTCAAACACCATTTTGTTAGCACTGATCCAATTGCTGTTGGTTTGACATTCTTCGCCTTCATTTTCTTCAGGCTCCAAATCAAATGCAGAGGCGATGTCATTTATGCATTCAGTTTCCGTGTAATCAGGCCTTTTGGACATGCTCCGCATCATTTTCTCCATTTCAGGAGGTGCGTCTATTTCTACTATTTCGGATTTCCAAATGGTTTCCCATAAACCCGGTTTGAAGTCGTAGTTTTCAGCGTGAAGATGAGTTGATGCCACTATGAGTCCAGTTAACATCACTTTAGTAATTAGGTGGGTCATTTATTATTCCTTTAATTAATAAAAACAAGTAAGGTTTTAGTGCCTAGCGCCCAAATTTAGCACGCAAAGCCGTGCAGCGGGTTGACGTCGCAGCCAGCACTTTTGCTGGCGTTAACATTTGTTTTTAGGGGCGACAACCATCTTAATCGTCCGACCCACTATAAACATCTAAACTTAAAACAATTCCACGTTGACCAAGTGCCAGCATGATTTCAGGTGACAAGCTCAAACCATCATTCCAATTGCCCATAAACAAGCCGCAGAACATGTCAACTTTGTAGCTTTGGTAAAGCTTTTCCCATATCGCTAAGTCACTTGTTAGCTGGGATAAAATTGCTTCAATCTGCGCGTTTAGGTCTTCTGGCTCTCTCTTTTTAGCCTGAAAATGCCAGCTACCCGTTTTGGCAATCCGCACTTTTCCGCTGATTTTGCTGACATCTTCATCACCTTTCTTTTTACTTTTAGTTGCTGTACCACCAAGTAAATTTGATACGTCTTCAGGTATCAAATCATCCCCGAAGATCCGAAGAGTGGCTTGTGAATATTCAAATGCACCCATAAAAGGCCCTAATGCTGAGCTAAAAATCGCCAATGCAGCGTAGCGTTGGCGTCCATAGAAAAATAAAAACGCACACACTTAACTACCTGTATTAACTAGAAGTTATCAGCTTTATACCGCTTTTCATATACAAGAATCCATCAGAAAGACACGCATGCGCGTTTTCCAGACCTATTATCCTAAAACGGTAACCTCTAAGTGTTTAATTTTAAATATTTTTAGATTTAGATGTTTGAGATAACACGCACGTGCATTGACAGAAAGCACTCACAAACAAGCAATTTAGATACGATTGTATCTCTTCCAGTTTCTACGACTCTTGATGAAGAGTTAAGCACAAGGGGGATGTAGCGTTATTTCTACAAATCTAAAACTCAATCCTTTGGTATGAATATGCTCCACATATTGTCCAATTTCGTTTTTTAGTTTGCTTTGATCATATTGATGAACTCGCAACAAAAATAACTCAAGCAATTGTTTTTTTTAATTTTATATCAAGCCAACAATGTTACGCGTTTCATACTAAATGGACTTATAGGAGCTTGTTACATCTTTATTGCCAATTTGAATGGGGTTTCTGATATAACCCATAAGTGAATTACCGTACAAATAAGACCAAGTGATATTTCAATATCCCTACAAAACAAAAATAAAGCAGGAAGCGCTATGCATAACATTCATCGTCGTAATTTTCTTAAGGCCGCAGGTGCCGCTACTGCAGGACTCGTTACTGCCAATATTGCTCTCAATGCCTACGCCAGTAGCGTCGCCCCTAAACCGCAAGTGGGTAAATCCGTTATCGGACTCATAGCACCTAAGATGGACGTGGTCCGAGTCGGCTTTATCGGTGTTGGCGAGCGGGGTTTTAGCCATGTCGAGCAATTCTGTCATTTAGAAGGCGTTGAACTCAAAGCCATTTGTGATACCCATCAAGCGGTACTCGACAGAGCCGTAGATCATATCGTTAAACAGAATCGGCCCAAACCGGCTGTCTATACTGGTAATGATCTGAGCTATCGCGATTTGCTGAGCCGCGATGATATCGATATTGTGATTATTTCGACCCCGTGGGAATGGCACGCGCCAATGGCGATAGAAACCATGGAGAGCGGCAAGCATGCCTTTGTCGAAGTGCCAATGGCGCTCACGGTTGAGGAGTGCTGGCAAGTTGTCGATACTGCTGAGCGCACTCAGAAAAACTGCATGATGATGGAGAACGTCAACTACGGCCGCGAAGAACTGATGGTGCTCAACATGGTGCGCCAAGGCGTGTTTGGTGAGCTACTCCACGGCGAAGCCGCCTACATCCATGAGCTACGTTGGCAGATGAAAGAGATCGATCATAAGACAGGCTCATGGCGGACTTACTGGCATACCAAACGTAACGGCAACTTGTACCCGACCCACGGTTTAGGGCCAGTTTCCCAGTATATGAACATCAACCGCGGTGACCGATTCGATTATCTAACCTCGATGAGTTCGCCTGCCCTTGGCCGTGCGCTCTATGCTAAACGTGAATTTCCCGCCGATCATGAACGTAATCAGCTCAAGTATATCAATGGGGATATCAATACCAGTCTGATTAAGACCGTTAAGGGCCGAACCATCATGGTCCAGCATGACACGACGACCCCAAGACCTTACAGTCGCCATAATTTAATCCAAGGAACAAATGGCGTGTTTGCTGGCTTCCCGAATCGGATCGCCGTCGAAAATGGTGGCTTTGGTCAAAGTTACCACGAGTGGGATATGGACATGCAAAAGTGGTACGACAAATACGATCACCCACTGTGGCAGCGCATAGGAAAAGAGGCTGAAATTAACGGCGGCCACGGCGGTATGGACTTTGTGATGCTATGGCGCATGATTTATTGCCTACGCAATGGCGAGGCTTTAGATCAGGATGTGTACGATGGCGCGTCTTGGTCGGTGGTGAATATTTTAAGTGAACATTCACTTAATGATCGCAGTAACTCTGTCACCTTCCCTGATTTTACCCGCGGGGCATGGCAAACCGCCAAACCATTAGGGATTGTTGGCGCTTAAACTGCGGCTTTCGCCAAACACATCATTTTAATGAGTTCACCATAAGGATAAGTGCTTCGGCCTTATCCTTTTTCTTACTGTTAAATTAAGTCCTGAGATGACCCGCGCCATCAGCCATAAGCACTTAGCGGTAAGAAACTAGCGACAATAAATTCACCATAAGAAACTCACTATAAGCGCTAGTAGTAGCCGATTTCTCTGATTTTCAATGAAAAGTCGCCACTTTGCTGGGCACCAATCACTAACCCTAAGCTGCACAACTGACTCAATACCATATTCGGACGGGAAATGGGTTTACCCCGACATTGGGGCTTGAAATCACTGAAGGGAATTTCAATCCGCTGCCAATTCAATACTCTGGCACTACTCACACCAAAGGTTTGGTGAGTTGGCGTGGGCATAGGCGCTTGATATACCGTACTTTGCGGTGTGTCGACATCCTTTAAATTCACTTTATAGTCTTTAGTTCGGTCGCCATCGAGTTCGAGGTAAATCCCAGTAAATTCACTGACATCTATGGGGCTAAACTCACAGCGCACTGAGGCAAACCCGCCGCCATTTGCCAGCGACACATGGCCACTAAACTCACCATAACCTAAAGGTGAAACCGTCATTTTACTGCGGGACAAACCGCCCATCACAGTGTCATTTATTCCATACCAGGGTTTTGCAGCATCTAGCAGGCTAAAATCAAAAAAGATCATAACGACTCCCATAAAAAAAGCAGCCACCTAAGTGACTGCTTCCATAATACTTTTCGATACGAATAACAGCACTCGTTAACTCAGTTTAGCTTTATTCTCAGCGGCTTCACAAGCGGCAGCGGTAAAGATAACGTCGGTTGAACTATTTAATGCGGTTTCGGCTGCATCTTGAACCACACCAATAATAAAGCCAACAGCGACCACTTGCATGGCAACATCGTTAGAAATACCAAACAAGCTACAAGCCAGTGGGATCAATAATAATGAACCACCCGCCACACCCGATGCGCCGCAAGCTGAAACAGCAGCAACAACACTCAGTAGTAATGCGGTCAGTAAATCGACTTGAATGCCTAAGGTATGCGCCGCAGCTAAGGTCAATACGGTAATAGTGATCGCCGCGCCGCCCATGTTGATGGTGGCACCTAAGGGAATAGAAACTGAATAAGTGTCTTCATGCAGCTTTAACTTTTCACACAGCGCCATATTCACCGGAATGTTTGCCGCGCTCGAGCGAGTAAAAAACGCCGTTACACCACTTTCACGCAAGCATTGAAATACCAGCGGATACGGATTACGTTTAATCTTCACGTACACAATCAATGGATTAACAACTAAAGCAATAATAGCCATCGCACCTAATAGCACGGCCAATAACTGGGCATAACCTGCAATCGCCGCAAAACCGGTTTCGGCAAATGTCGCCGCAACGAGACCAAAAATACCGATAGGCGCTAAACGGATAATAAAGCGCACCATTTGTGAAATACCGTGGCTCATATCGGCAAACACTTGTTTAGTCGAATCGGTGGCGTGATGTAAGGCTAAACCTAAGCCCACACCCCAAGCGAGAATACCAATATAGTTGCCCGTCATTAATGCATTGACTGGGTTATCAACCAGTTTGAATAACAAGGTATGAATGACTTCACCTATGCCCTGTGGTGGGCTGGTGCCTTCCACGCCGGCAACTAAGACTAAATTAGTCGGGAAAATTGAACTCAGGAGCACTGCGGTTAATGCGGCCGCAAAAGTGCCGAATAAGTACAGCACCACAATGGGACGCATATTGGTTTGGGTATTCTTCTTTTGGTTGGCAATCGATGACGCCACTAAGATAAAGACTAAGATGGGAGCAATCGCTTTCAATGCCCCAACGAATAAACTGCCTAAGAAGGCGATATCTTTCGCGCTACTCGGTGAAAAACTGGCTAAGACCACACCAGCGATTATCCCCAAAAAGATTTGTATTACTAGACTGCCATTAGCCAACTTAGCTAACAATGATGATTCTTGTTTCATGGTTTAACCTATCGTTATTATATTTCGGTTGAGATCCCCAACGCGCACCTTCGGAAATGAGGCCAATAAGGTTTTTATAGGATGTGACTGGACTTGTCTAGTTTTGCGGGGAAATAAGCTAACTAAATTACCCTAGCCCCGCAAAAAGCATACAAAAAACTAACAAGCGCCAGATTAGCGCTTGTCTAAGGCAAGATCGGCGCCCCGTAACATGGCGTCGATTAACTCGTGGGCATCGAACTTAGTCAGTGCTTCATTCGCCCCAACTTGATGGGCCTGACTCACGCTAATTTCGCTGGATAAAGAAGTGTGCAAAATAATGTAGGCCTTGGCAGTCAGTGGATTATCACGCACTTCAAAAGCCAGTTCGTAACCATCCAGTCCCGGCATCTCGATATCACTCACCAGAATATCTATCGGGTGATGTTCCAATGCCGCTTGCTCCATCATGACTAGCGCTTCTTTACCGTCGGCGGTGACTCGATAAGGAATGTTAATCATATCAAGGGCGTCGGATAACTGCTTACGCGCCACCTTAGAATCATCCACTAAAAGGATATTCATAGGTTTAAGTTTTTCACGTTGTACGTCAGTCAAAATAGCCCGATTCGTCTGTGGATCATCGGGGAAGATTTTCGACAATAACAGTTCAACGTCAAGTAACTGTACCAGTTGGTCCTCAAAACGTGTCACGCCCGTTAAATAGGCATTTTTCCCTAAACTAGACGAAGGAGCTTCAATATCACGCCAGTTACATTCAATAATCTTATCGATACCGCGCACCAAGAAACCAATGATCATCCGCTGACAATCCGTGATGATGATGTAGCACTTTTCCCGCTCTTCAGGAGCAATCGGCCGATAACCAATCGCCGCCGCCATATCTATGATAGGAATCGTATGACCACGGATAGTTGAAGCCCCCAGAATCGTCGGATGAGATTGGGGGATTTTGCTGAGGCGTGTGTACGGCACCAGCTCACGCACTTTCAACGTGCCTAAGGCAAACACTTGAGTCTGTGATAACCGAAACAGTAGTAATCCCTGTGACTGACTTGCCTTACTTTTCATAATTAGATAGATAACTCACTAAAACCAACCTGCGGATAGCTTAACCTTAACACAGTAAAAATTTGATGACTAAGGTCAAACGAATGAAACTATTATGCCTATTAATGAATAGGTTCGACTCTAAGTCGCCTAAAAAAGGCTTATTCTTGTAATGCGTACAAAACGTCAAAGGCGAATTGATCCCAGCCATCGGCAGTAAAGGCGATATCGCAAATACTGCGTACTTGGCTGACAGCGTGTAATGGCGCAGCACCATTGACCATTAAGTAATAGGCCATGATAAGACTGGTGCGATCCTTACCAGAACGGCAATGGATCACCACAGGTAAGCCATCGGCTTCACACTGTTGGATAAAAGCTAATGCCTTGGGCAATTGAGCGACACAAATCGCCACATCCCCATCTTGGGGCGGCACATTGCGCGAAAAGGGAATACATTCGTAACGTAAATCGAGCTTTTTAAAGGTGCTAGGCTCACAGCCTTCGCCCCCATTGACCGACAAAATAGCACCAATACCGGCCTCTTTAAGCACCTGCAAATCCCAAGGATCTTTATTGGGACCACTGCGCCCTGCGACTTTACCTTCAACTAACCAGAATAAGTGTTGCATAAACCTTACCTACGACAAGTGAGATGACAAGGAACGCCAGAGATAAGCTAAGAATAGCTTGTTTCCAACAACTTAAGATTTTTTGCCCCAAAATTCAGCATTGGCAGCCGGCAACTGTTTACGCTTTTTTTTACCCATACCTTCGGGCTTGGCGACAGGTTTAGCTTGTTCTAACAGTTCGACTGGCATTTCATCATCGGCTTCAAAACCGACAATTTGCTCACGCACTAACTTAAGCTTGTTCTTTTTCTCTATCACGCCAAAGTGGTGATAATCCTCATGGGAAATCAAGGTCACAGCTAAGCCTGCTTCACCGGCGCGGCCACTACGGCCAATACGATGCATATAATCCGCAGGGCTTCTTGGTAAATCAAAGTTGATCACCACAGGCAGTTTATCGATATCGATACCACGGGCGGCAATGTCAGTGGCGATTAACACACTGATCTCACCATTTTTAAACCCATCGAGCACTCGCGTACGTGCGCCTTGGGCTTTATCACCATGGAAGACTTCGGCACTGATCCCACGTTTAGATAACTTTTGCGCTAAGTGATTACAGGTATTTTTAGCACTCACAAAAATCAACGCCTGTGACCACTGATGTTCTTTAATCAGATGCGCCAATAATGCGGTTTTCATCGGACGATTAACGGTAATCACCCGCTGATGAATCGTGCTTTCTTGTTCACTTTGCAATTGGTATTCAAGCGGATCATTCAGCAGTTTTGCCGTTAATTCGCGGACTTCTTCAGGGAATGTCGCTGAGAATAATAAGGTTTGTTTCTTGGCGGGCAAAGCGTCGAGCACTTTGGCTAATTCTTCTGTAAAACCAAGGCTTAACATGCGGTCAGCTTCATCGAGGACTAAGGCGCTAACGCGGTTAAGTTTGATGGCATTACTCGACAACAGATCTAACAAACGGCCCGGCGTTGCCACTAATACGTCGGCACCAGCGCGTAGGCTCTGCATTTGCGCATTGACTGACACACCGCCAAACGCAGCGACAATTTTCAGTTTGCCATTCAAATGCGAGGCATAGGACAGAAAGCTGTCAGCGACTTGCTGGGCTAACTCACGGGTTGGCACTAAGACCAAACAACGAACATAAGCACCTGTCTTATAGTCTGTTTTTGCTTCAACAAGTTGCTGCAACAGCGGCACGGCAAAAGCTGCCGTTTTACCCGAGCCCGTATTGGCGCCAGCTAACACATCCCGCCCAGCGAGCACAGCGGGGATCGTAGCCGCCTGTACTGGTGTGGGCGAAACATACGCTAATTCGGTTAGTCGATTTAGCAAAGGTGCAATAATGCCGAGTTGGGCAAAGCTTGCCGCAGAGGAAGAAGCCTGAGTCATAGAAAGTTTAACTGCTCACCAATATCTTAATAGGCGGCTATTCTAGCTTAAATATCGAGGCAGTGCTTGTCAGTTTCCAGCGTTAACAACTGCTGTTTCATCGCAAGCCCGTAGGCGTAACCCGTTAACTTGCCATTTTTGCCTATCACTCTATGGCAAGGCACGATAATCGCGATGGGATTGGCACCATTGGCCGCGCCCACGGCGCGCACCGCCTTAGGCCGACCGATTTGCTCGGCAATCTGCCCATAACTACAGCTCTGGCCGTAATCTACATTGAGCAAGGCTTGCCATACGTCGCGCTGAAATTCAGTGCCCTTGGGCGCGAGCTTTAAATCAAATTCAACCCGCTCACCCGCAAAGTAATCCGCGAGCTGCGCCTGAGTTTCGCGAATATGCGCCTTAGCTTGATTGAGGGCATCCTCACTCGCCTTGGCAAGCACAATCTCAGTGCGATCCGAGCCGACAACCGTTAAATGGCTTAGTCCATAGGCATTGGCATTTAACTGCAATATTCCGGCAGGACTGATAAACGTATCCACGGCGCAGGGTTGATATTCTGCAATGCTTGGCGCTTGGCTCAATTGACGAATCGCATGTTTCATAATCTGTCTCTTTATTTGCTCTTTATTTGCTCTTTATTTGATCTTAATTTGGTTCTTAACTGAACTGCTTACTCATCTTTTTAAACTGGCCATTCAATGTGAGACAGCTTAATGGTTATTGATGCCAAAGCTGAAAGGTTAAGTAACTGCCCCATGGGGCAATTTGTTGGCTCAGCTGCTCGCACAATTGGGGATAGCTCACCGCTGCAGCGGCTGTTTCATCCAACCTATTGTTCTTGATATATAAGGCCAATAAATGCTTTTTAACAATCAAATCCGAATGCAAAAACACGTTTGGCTCGCCCAAGCCACGAAGCTTGGCATACGCTATCGTCCAAGGACCTATGCCTTTAACGCTAAGCCAATCATCGACGCTCGCCTCAGGATGTTCGCAGATAAACGCCGCGAGCGCATTGAGGGCTAATTTACGGGCGCCCGGCATTTTAAGCTCAGTTAAACCCGCCTCACGAATCGCCTCGGGTGTTGGGAATAATCGATACTCGCGGCCATTGAGACTAAAGCGTTCCCCATAGGCTTCAACCAATATATTCAGTAACTTAGTTGCTTGCACGACCGTCACTTGTTGGCCTAAGATGGCGCGGCAAACCGCTTCAAATAAAGATCCAGCGCCAGGAATGCGAAGTCCCGAAAACGGCGTTAAACCTAAACTCGGTAGCGTACTTAAACCTTGTTCAATCTGCTGCATATCCGCATCGAGATCTAAAATGCGCCGCACCTCAGTGACCAGCAATTGCAGCTCATCAACGACAGAATCTTCGGTCAAAGTAATCGCAAGTTTGAAGCGATTCAGCTTAGGCTCATGGATAATGTGCACTGTGCCGCGCATCTTGCCTATGACAAAACAGCGACCATATTCGAGCCCGTTCTCGTCAGCCTTGGCTTCAGCGGCAAGGTTCGCTTCATCTGCAACCTGAACAGCATCGCTCGCTTGTGGATGACTCATCTGCGGTGTGAACCATTCCATCCCAGTTACCGCACGTAAGCGATAAAACGCCAGCTGTGATGCCCAATCCAATGGCGGCCGATAATACTGATACAAGGTTAATCCATAGTGCGGCACAAATTCACCCATAGTATCAATCTCACTTAATCCTGTTAGTGGCTCAATCATGGACTCCTTTGCCGCTTTGGTTAACGCGGTCTTTCTTAATTGAGTTGGCGTCAATTGTAAGGTTTGCTTAAACGCCTCATTAAAACGGCGAATACTGTTGAAACCCGCCGCCAGTGCGACTTGAGTGACAGGTAATTGGGTTTGATGTAGTAATTGCTTAGCGAATAGTAACTGCCGATATAAGGCATATTGTTTAGGCGAAGTGCCAAAACCTTCGGTAAAGAGCTTATTGAGATAACGACTGCTGATCCCTAATCGCTCAGCCAATTGTGTCACTGTCGAGGCAGGCTCTCCCGATGATTTCCCCGCTAAGGCGCCCGCTTCAATTAAACTAATGGCCCTCGCCAACGTTGTGCCAGTGCCTTTCCACGGATTTGAACCTGGCGCACTGTCGGGCCGACAACGCAAACACGGGCGTAATCCAGCTTGTGCGGCTTTCACGGCCGAATCAAAATAACGCACATTTTGCTCTTTTGGCGCGACGGCAGGACACACGGTACGGCAATAAATCCCCGTCGTTAATACGCCCACAAAAAACTTACCATCAAAACGCGGATCGCGGCTCATCCTAGCTTCACGGCAAATGGACGCAGAAAGCAGCCCAGCACTTGACTCCAGTGAATGCACTGAGTCTATTTCATCACGCTTAATCGCACTCTCAGACGCTCTATCTGTACTCATTTTTCACTACGCCCGACAATATTCGCTCACAATTAATTTCTTGTTCATTACTTTACGTAAAACTAGCATGTAGCACTAGCGGAAAACGGAACTCAATCATTTCAATGCTTTTAGGGAATGAAATCTTATATACCCAAGCTACCTGAAGATACGAGCTTCAGAGCGTCTAGGGTGCTTCAATTCAAGGCGCATCAATGACAGAATGTCGGCCACCTTTTGAATTGATGCAACACGGAAGTGGAGTGCCCTAGACGCTCCGTACCGGCGGCTGATGTTAACCACGGGGTAACGCACTTTATGCTGTGTTGGTTATTTTTAACTTAGTCCACTAGGTCTGCAAATAACCGCAATCGCCATGGATGGCGTGAATGCCATTTATGCAGGAGCAAAGGGCCTTGCCTAAAGTGCGTTAAATTCCCGCTGAATCCTGCATCTTCAGGTTGTTTGGGTATATGCTATACGCGACTATTTTTTATCTCACCATAGAGTTAATTCATGTTTAAACGATTTGAATCTTGGGTTGAAGCCCTCCCCGATGATGAACCGACTAAGCCACCCACTGGGGTTTATGCTTTTTGCCGCCACTACACTAAAGGCTACGAACTGCCGCTGATCTTAATGTCAGTGCTGACCGCTATGCTGGCGATGCTTGAAGTGTCGCTGTTCGGATTTATGGGCCAATTAGTGGATTGGCTTGTGAAAAAAAATCCCGAAACCTTATTTCAAGACGAAGGCACGACCTTAATGCTGATGGGGGGCATGGTGCTGATTGTGATGCCAATCCTGGTATTACTGCATGCGCTTATCATGCATCAAACCTTGCTCGGCAATTATCCTATGTCGATCCGTTGGCTCGCGCACCGCTATTTGCTAAAGCAAAGTGTGTCATTTTATCAAGATGATTTTGCCGGCCGAATCGCCACGAAAGTGATGCAAACGTCCTTAGCCGTGCGCGAAACTGTGATGAAGTTGCTCGATGTATTGGTATACATTTTGGTGTATTTCACCTCTATGCTAGTGATGATCGCCAGCGCCGACCTGCGCTTAGTGATACCTATGCTAGTGTGGCTTGCACTGTATGTTGGACTGCAATGGTACTTTGTGCCAAAGCTGAAAAGCGTCTCTACCGAGCAAGCCGATGCGCGCTCAACCATGACAGGTCGTATCGTCGACAGCTATACCAACATCACCACAGTGAAGCTATTTGCCCACACGCAAAAAGAAGCCGAATACGCCAAATCCAGTATGCGGATATTTTTAGACACGGTTTATCGCCAGATGCGCTTAGTAACGGGCATCAGCGTCAGCGTGCAAATCATTAATTATGTGCTCGCATTCAGCATTGCTGCGGTAGCGATTGCTCTATGGACTGACAGCGCGATTACTATCGGCGCCATTGCCATTGCGGTCAGTTTAGCACTGCGCTTAAACGGCATGTCACAGTGGATCATGTGGGAAATCAGTTCGTTATTTGAAAACATCGGCACAGTCACCGATGGGATGAACACCTTATCGAAAACAACGATCATCCAAGATGAGCCAGACGCCAAGGCGCTGGTCGTCAACCATGGCAAGATTGATTTCAATCAAGTGTGTTTCCATTACGGCGAGCAGACTGGGGTGATTGAAGATCTGAATCTGAATATTAAGGCCGGTGAAAAAGTTGGCTTAGTGGGACGTTCTGGTGCGGGTAAATCGACCTTAGTGAATCTATTAATGCGTTTCTACGATGTCGAGAAAGGTCAGATTAATATTGACGATCAAGACATCAAAACGGTTATGCAGGATTCACTACGTTCGCAAATCGGTATGGTGACCCAAGATACATCACTGTTGCACCGTACTATCCGCGAGAATATTCTTTACGGCAATCCAACGGCCAGCGAAGAACAGCTCGATAGCGCCATTAAACAAGCTCAAGCCTATGACTTTATTAAGGATCTAAGTGACCCTCACGGTAATCATGGCTTAGATGCCCAAGTCGGTGAACGTGGTGTAAAACTTTCTGGTGGCCAAAGACAGCGGATCGCTATTGCGCGGGTTTTATTAAAAAATGCGCCGATTTTGCTGCTTGATGAAGCCACTTCAGCGCTGGATTCTGAAGTCGAAGCCGCCATTCAAGAAAGTTTATATGAGTTAATGCAAGGCAAGACAGTGATTGCGATTGCCCATCGACTTTCGACCATTGCCGCAATGGACAGGCTAATAGTGTTAGATCAAGGCCGAGTCGTCGAACAAGGCACGCATCAAGAACTTATTGCCGCTGGCGGTATTTATGCTCAGCTATGGGCACACCAAACCGGTGGATTCTTAGGCGTAGACTAAATTAAAAGTTAAATGACGAAAGGCGACACTCAGCAATGAGTGTCGCCTTTTTTATCTCAAACTCAAATAAGTGTCCGCCATATTCTGCCCTCTTCCCGCAAGGCTTCACTCTTACACTCGCCCTCATATTCACCGCAACGATACGCTATTCAGCTATTACAATAGCTACCGTAAGAACGGTTCACTTCAAATTGCGATCGTTTAGCGATTGGAAGCATGAGATAAATCGCGATTAACGGTTCAACTTATCAGTATTGAAAGTAGCAGCATTCAAAGTGCCAACACACTCAATAATCCGAAAGGTGAGTTTTAACCATGGGCTAGTACAAAGTTAAGCAGAAAAACACTTAAATAATTCTTATCACACGATTGAACAGAATGACTTCACCGCACTAAGTATGTCTCTCGAAGCATCATTTATCTTAATGTGGATGGTTTGATTGGTGGGTAAATTCGGAATCGGCAAATAACTCGAGGCGTATGACTCGTAAATGAATCGGGGAGATCTCGATTAAATACTAAAATTCAAATACAAAAAAACCACCTTGTGGTGGTTTATTGTCTTTAACCAAAGTTTCGATAAACCTTGATTAAAATTGGTATCCCCTAGGGGATTCGAACCCCTGTTACCGCCGTGAAAGGGCGGTGTCCTAGGCCTCTAGACGAAGGGGACCCGGACTTATGATTTAACTCGTAACCGAGCTTTGTAACACATTCACTTCAGTAGGCTA
>NZ_JAUOEU010000019.1:0-98533 GCF_031932105.1 Shewanella sp. SP1S1-7 | reverse complement strand
GCAATTGCATGGCTTTATCTGACTAACCTAAGTGGTTATGGACGAGCCATATCCGACTCTGCACCGTTAGCGAGTTTGATTTTGGCGGTAGGCTCTTCGGTCGCAGTATTTTCATACTCGCGTCCTTTAGGCACAGCCACTTGCTCTCTCACTTCAACAACTGGTTTGGTCATATCCGAAGATACCATAGAGCCAAAACGGCTGGCAGCTTTCGGCTTGTTGACAACAACCGCATCAGTAACCGAATCGGTGATTTGCGGATTAACTGTAGTAGGGGCTGCTTGCACTGTTGCTTGAGGCTTAGCGATAGCAGCAGGTTTTGCCATTGGGGCAGAGGCTGTTGCTTTAACCGCTTCTTTAACTTCAACACTCGTTGCAACGCTTGGCTCTACAGCAGTTTCAGTCTTAGGCGCTTCAACTTTAGCCGCTTCAACTTTTGGCGCAGCTGGTGTAACCGCTGGGCTTTCAACTACAGGGGCGTTACCCACTTCGGTTTCTACTGCAACGCTGGCTACTGGAGCTTCAACGACTGGTGCAACGTCAATTTTCACTTCAACCGTTTTTGGCGCATCCGCTTCAGTGGCTTTAGTCTCAACTTGCTGAGTTTCGACTGATGCAACGTCACTTGCTGGCGTTTCAACTTTCGCCTCAGCTTTAACGACTGCAGGAGCTTCAACAACAGGTGCTTCGCTAGCTTGTGCTGTTTCTACTTCAACGGACTTAGCAGTTACTTGAGTTTCAGTCACTGCATCTGTTTTAGTCGCAACAACTGGCGCTTCTACACGGACACTGGCGACTTCGCTTGGATACTCTTGGTCAGCACCCAATTCATCGTTAGGGATGAATTGCGCTGGCGTTGATGTACCTTGGTCATCTTCGTCGCGACGACGGCGTTGACCCGCTGCACGAAGGTGACGCGGGCTTCGACGGCTACGACGTTGACCATCTCTTTGCTCGCGTTTTGCTTGATCATCAGCAGTTTCGCTTTCAGTATCAATTGCGTCGTTATCTTGCGATATCGCATCCATAGGTGCTGTAACATCAGCTGTAACCACTTCAGTTTGTTCAGCTGTTATCACTGGCTCAACTGCTGGGGCTTCAGTTTCTGTAGAAATTATCGCTTTTTCTTCTACTGCAATATTTTCTGGCGCTTCTTGAACAGGTGCCGTTTCTTTACGAGGCTGACGACGTGTTCTTGGTGCTTTTGTTTCAGTTGGTGCTTGGACAACTTCAGTTTTAGTGTCAACACTGATAGTGCTTGCCGCCGCGGCGTTAACGGCAGCAATCTCAGCTAATACTTCAGCGGCATCTTCTGGTGCAATTGGAATAGCATTATCTGGCGTGTTATGGCCATTATCGATACGCACCTTACGGCGCATGTTACGACGTTGACGACGTTCACGGGCGACTTCTTGCTTAGGTGCATCGGCTTCTACGTCAGCAACCACGTCTTTTGGTGCTTGTACACGTGGCTTAGGTTCGGATCGCGCTGGACGTTTAGTTTCTTCTTTCTCACGAACAGGACGTTCTTGAGCGCTTGTATTTACCGCTGCATCGGCCGGTTTTTTCGAATTACGGCTGCGTGGCTCACGAGTGCCTTCTTTTGCTTTGTCGGCATCTTGGGCATTACGTGGGCGGCGAGTATCGTTGCGACGGTTACGGCGGTTAGCGTTAGCTGCACTGGTATCGGTTGTTTTAGTTTCAACAACTTTTACGGGTTCTGCTTTTTCGCTTGGTGCAAACATAGCACTGATTGCACTCACAAGCTTGCTGAAGAAACCTGGTTGTGGCGCTTCAACTTTCACCGTTGGTGATGGGGCTTGTTCCACTTTCTGTGGCGCGGCAAACCCTTTTAATGCCGGAATAGGCGCTGCGGTACGTTCCAGTTTACGTGGCTCATACAATTTAGCTTCAGGCTGTTCGATACGCTTATAGCTCGATTCGCTGATTTCATCATCACTACGGTGACGGATCACGCGATAATCTGGCGTCATCATGTGCGCATCAGGTATCACATATACTTCGACATCGTGACGTTGCTCTGTGATGCGAATGGCTTTGCGTTTCTCGTTTAACAAGAATGCCGCCACATCGACAGGCACAATGGCTTCGATTTGCGAGGTGTTTTCTTTGATGGCTTCTTCTTCCATCAAACGTAAAATCGACAGTGCTAAAGACTCAGTACTGCGAATTGTGCCTTGGCCATGACAGCGAGGGCAGATGTGCGCCGCTGATTCTTCGAGTGATGGGCGTAGACGTTGACGCGACATTTCCATCAAACCGAAACGAGAAATACGGCCTAATTGCACGCGAGCGCGGTCGTGGTGTACAGCATCACGTAAACGGTTTTCAACTTCACGCTGATGGCGCACAGGCGTCATATCGATAAAGTCGATCACCACTAATCCACCTAAGTCACGTAGACGTAATTGACGGGCAATTTCATCGGCGGCTTCAAGGTTAGTGTTCAGCGCAGTCTCTTCAATATCGCCGCCTTTAGTGGCACGGGCAGAGTTGATATCGATTGAGGTTAAGGCTTCCGTTGGGTCGATAACAATCGAGCCGCCAGATGGCAGACGCACTTCGCGTTGGAAGGCTGATTCGATTTGCGATTCAATTTGGAAGTGAGTAAATAATGGCACTTCGGCTTCGTAAAGTTTTACGCGCTCGACGAAATCTGGGCGAACTAAGGCGATATGTTGCTTAGCTTCTTCGTAAATGCGCGGGTGGTCGATGAGGATCTCGCCCACATCACGACGTAAGTAGTCACGAATAGCGCGCACGATCACGTTACTTTCTTGGTGAATTAAGAAAGGAGCGCCTTTAACTTGTGAAGCTTCGGTGATTGCTGCCCAGTGGTGTTGCAGAACTTTTAAGTCCCACTTTAACTCGGCAGATTCTTTGCCAACACCGGCAGTACGTACGATAAGACCCATGCCCGCTGGCACTTCCAAATCGGCCATTGCTTCTTTTAACTCAGTACGCTCATCACCTTCGATACGACGAGAAATCCCGCCTGCACGTGGGTTGTTTGGCATTAATACTAAGTAAGAGCCTGCAAGGCTGATGAAGGTCGTTAAGGCTGCGCCTTTATTGCCGCGTTCTTCTTTGTCAATTTGGACAATAACTTCCTGTCCTTCACTGACCACTTCTTTGATATTTGGGCGACCTTGGAACGAATATCCTTTCGGGAAATATTCTCTGGCGATTTCTTTCAGTGGCAAAAAGCCGTGACGATCAGCACCGTAGTCGACGAAAGCGGCTTCTAAAGACGGTTCTACGCGGGTAATTTTACCTTTGTAAATGTTTGATTTTTTTTGCTCATGACCTGGACTTTCAATATCTAGATCATACAGTTGTTGCCCATCAACAAGGGCAACACGCAACTCTTCTGATTGAGTTGCATTGATTAACATACGTTTCATGATGACGTCATTCTTCTTTAAATAGAGGTCATCAAACATCGCGCTTCGCTGCATTACGGGCCTAGCAGTAGGTCAACTGAGCCTCACGGCTGGTGGCTAGGCAAGAGGTGCGCATTGCTGTTAGACGCAGTCGCTGCGTGTCGCATCCTATTTATGGCTTATTTTTTAATGATTACAAAAACAAGGAATTCGTTGTAAAACATCAACCAACCCCATAAATTCTTTAGTTTCTTTCCGGTAATGCCCAAGTCGAATCGGTTTGTCTGACGACAAGTTAAAATATCCTTCGAAATCGGGGAGGAAAATCTAGGGTAAACCTTATTAAAGTAAGGCGACTTTCTCGATTTAATCGTAAAAAACGCATTTGTGGTATTTTTACTTATTATACGATTTGCAAATCAATGACTTGCTATCAGGAAAGTGTTTTTTTATCCGTTAAATTTTCCGCTTGGGATCAGGGCGTTGTGAACACTTTATTCACGGCTTATCCCTAATCGCTGGTGAAATATAGCAATAATCAAAAAATTCAGCAATGGAAAGGCACAATTCTTCTCAGTTGTTGTACAATGGCGACCGTTATAATTAGATGGCGCATCATGAATATAGAATCCACCCCACAACAGGTTCAGTTGATCACGATTGATGAAGATCACTTCGAACAGCGTATCGATAACTACTTAATGACCAAGCTGAAGGGCGTGCCGAAAAGCATGATCTATCGGATTGTCCGCAAGGGCGAGGTTCGAGTGAATAAGAAACGCATCAAACCCGAGTATAAATTGCAGATTGGTGACATAGTACGTATTCCGCCTGTCCGAGTGGCAGAGCCAGATAATCGTACCGCGCCATCGGCGAACTTAAGCAAAGTTTCGCAACTCGAAGACCGTATTCTGCACGAAGACAATCATTTGATCGTGTTGAATAAACCTGCAGGCATTGCTGTGCATGGCGGTAGTGGTGTCGATTACGGTGTGATTGAAGCTCTGCGTTCGCTGCGCCCTCAACAGAAGTTTTTAGAGTTAGTACATCGTCTCGATAAAGATACTTCGGGTGTGTTGTTGGTGGCGAAAAAACGTAGTGCGCTTAAACATCTGCATGATCAGCTTCGATATAAAAAGATGCAGAAAGACTATTTGGCTTTAGTGAAAGGTGAATGGTCTGCTCAAGATAAAGCCGTTAAACAGCCTTTATTGAAAATCACCCTTAAATCCGGTGAGCGCATAGTGCGTGTAAATGCGGAAGGGAAACCTTCAGAAACGCGCTTTAAAATGATGCAGCGTTACCAAGGTTGTACGCTTGTGAAGGCAAGCCCTGTCACTGGGCGGACTCACCAAATTCGGGTGCATTGCCAATTTGCGGGTCATCCTATCGCCTGTGATGATAAATACAGCGAGCAAGGGTTTGATGACAGCATGCGTTCATTAGGCTTAACTCGACTCTTTTTACATGCGGCTGAGTTGATGTTTATTCATCCAGAAAATGATGAAGTGATGCGGGTCTCTGCGCCTTTAGATGAAAATTTGTCGCAATTACTCGATAAGTTAAAGCGTGCGTAATTAACAGGGATAGGTTTCAAGGATGAAGATAAAGCAATACGATTTAGTGATTTTCGATTGGGATGGCACTCTGATGGATTCCATCGGTAAAATTATCACTTGTATTGAAAATATGGCTAGGGCATTGCAGTTACCTATCCCAAGCGAAAGCGATATTCGCGATATTATCGGTCTTTCTATGACAGAAGCGCTGCGAGTCCTGTTTCCTCAGGGACTCAATCTCAGCGCTTCTTCTGTATATTCTCAGCCTCAACATCCTAAAAATGCATTTGGTCAAGGCAAAGATGATCAATATCAGCAGATGCGCGCCGAGTTTAAAGCGCAATATTTGCATTTAGACGCCACACCAACACCGCTCTTTGCACAAGCGCCCCTTTTAATTGACGAGTTACATACTCAAGGTTATCAATTAGCCGTTGCAACCGGTAAGGCTCGTGCGGGACTTGATCGCGTTTTTGAGCAAACGGGCTTAGGTCGATACTTTGTTGCGTCACGCTGCGCCGATGAAGTGCACAGTAAACCCCATCCTGAAATGATCTCAAGCTTACTGAAAGAATTGAATATTGCACCGAGCAGAGCTTTAATGGTGGGTGATTCTCTGCTGGATTTAACCATGGCGGCCAATGCAGGTATTGATAGCGTTGGTGTGACCTATGGCGCTCACAGTGCCGAAACGCTGCTGCGGGCGAAACCTATTGCCTTGATTGATTCACCTGCGCAATTGCTGCAATACCTCTAGCATTGCTATTTAGTGCTGGAGTGGCAATACATGCCGCTAGGCATGAGTACTTCCTAGTTACCTTTATTTACGTCCTATCTTCTCGTCAATAAAACGAATCTGCTGCTCGGCATTTATTGGTGCGCTTACTCGATTTAATAAACAGAGTTCGCTGAGCAAAACTTCAGCAAACGAATAAGCTAACGTGTAAGCCGGTTAAGCGAGAACGTCTACCCCTTGGGCTAGCAGCATTTCGGTCAGTAAAATCAGTGGTAAGCCAACCAAGGTATTAGGATCGCGACCTTCAAGCTCGGTAAATAACGCTATGCCTAAGCCTTCGCTCTTAAAACTGCCCGCGCAATAATAGGGCTGTTCTTTTTCTACGTAGGCGACAATTTGCGCATGGCTAAGATGTCTGAAATGCACCGTAAAGGGTTCAACCTCGGCGGCCATGGCGCCCGTTTCGGCGTTGTAGAGTGCAAGACCCGTATAAAAGGTGATGGCTTTACCAGAGGCTTGGGTGAGCTGCGCGACGGCATTGTCAAAATGATGGGGCTTACCAATAATCTTGCCATCAATGACGGCAACTTGATCGGAGCCAATAATCAGCCCCTCGGGGAATTGTTCTGCACCTGCGACGGCTTTTGCTTGGGCTAGTCGAAGCACTAAGGCATGGGCCGATTCATCGATATACGCTGTTTCGTCAATATCAGGATTACAGCATTCGAAGGGAAGACCGAGTTTCTGCAGTAAAGATTGTCGGTATACAGAGGTCGAAGCTAATATCAATCGGGTTGGCATAATGGGGTATCCGCAAAAGAGTGACTCATATTGTGACCAATCTGCGCGAGAGAGTGCAAGAATTTTGTCTTTTACGGTTTCTTTTCAGCGAATGCGGCTATTTTAGTCGGCTTATGCTTGTATGCGACCTCGTGCTTGGGTACTATTTCGCTTCCGTCAATTTCAATGTTGGGGCTGGAGAAAGGCTTAAGTCGCAAACTGGGACTTAAGTTAGTAATTTTTCTTTGACTCTAGCGTTTTCAAACTATAATATGCGCGCCTTATGCAAACAGTAAAGATACCGGTTTCAATTGATCCATTTCGCGCCGCCTCGAGTCGCCTAGTTTATCAGGGCGTTGTTCCTGGTGTGCAATTGAAAAGATTAAATGAGTTATGTGCCGGCGACTGTTCCGATGTGGCAGTGTCGCTTGAATGTGGCGTAGATTTACAGGGGATAGTCTACCTGAAAGGGAAGGCTGTGACGGAGCTCACTCTGATATGTCAACGTTGCATGACGCTATTTACCACTGAGGTTACGGTCGAGTTTTGCTTCGGTCCATGCCGGACTAAGGCAGAAATCGATGAGCTCCCGGATGCGTATGACCCAATTGAGTGCAATGAAATTGGCGAAGTGCGTCTACATCAATTGATCGAAGATGAATTGATAGTCGCTATGCCGATAATCCCAATGCATCAAGAAATTGATTGCAGTGCTGGATCTAAAGACATGGTTGTAGGCGAGATCGAACCCGCTCATGAGGAGCGTCCAAATCCGTTTGCAGTGTTAGAAAAACTGAAGAGCAAGTAATCTAGGAGACAGGCCAATGGCTGTACAACAGAACAAAAAATCACGTTCAAAGCGCGGAATGCGCCGTTCACATGACGCACTGAGCACTGCTCAGCTGTCTGTAGACGCTACCAGCGGTGAAATCCATATGCGTCACAATGTGACTGCAGATGGCTTCTATCGCGGTAAAAAGGTAATCAACAAGTAATTTGTTGGTTTCCTAATGACGAATCTGACGCTTGCGTTAGATGCAATGGGTGGTGATCATGGCCCCCACGTCACAGTGCCTGCAGCCTTGCGGGCACTACAATTACATTCTTTTCTAAAAATCATTTTAGTCGGTGACAAGACTGAAATTGATGTCTATCTACGTCAAGCGGAAGCGAATTTACTTTCACGCATAGAAATCATTCATACCGATGAAGTCGTTAGTATGTCCGATCGACCTGTGCATGCTTTGCGTACACGTAAAAACAGTTCCATGCGATTGGCGATTGAGTTAGTGCGTGACGACCGCGCGCAAGCTTGTGTGAGTGCCGGTAACACGGGTGCGCTGATGGCAATGGCGAAAGTGTTGCTAAAGACCTTGCCTGGCGTTGACCGTCCTGCATTAGTGAGTTGTTTACCTGCGGTGACCCAAAAACCTGTCTATTTATTGGATTTGGGCGCGAATATTTCCTGTGACTCGGAAACCTTATTTCAATTTGCCGTGATGGGCTCTGTCCTGTGCGAAGCGGTAGATAAGAAATCTCGGCCAAAAGTCGCCTTGCTCAATGTGGGCATTGAAGAAATTAAAGGTAACGATCAAGTTCAGCAAGCGGCGCAGTTGTTGCAACACACAGATCAAATCAATTACACAGGTTTTATCGAAGGCGATGAAATCTACTCCGGTAATGTGGATGTGATTGTTTGTGATGGCTTTGTGGGTAACATCACGCTCAAGACCTCAGAAGGTATTGCCAAGTTATTGGTACATCAGTTAAAACGGGGACTAACCCAAGGTTTATTCGTTCGTTTTCTGGCTAAACTTATCGCCCCACGTATTCAGGCGGTCCTTAGTCAGATGAACCCCGACCACTATAACGGTGCAAGTCTGATAGGATTGCGCGGAATAGTTGTAAAAAGCCATGGAAACGCGGATGAAACTGCCTATTTACAAGCAATTAGTTTGGCAGTAACGGAAGCTCAACGTCGACTCCCTGAAATGATAAAAGATCGTTTGGAGTCGATTCTTTTAGATATAAATAACTGATCCCTCCTTATGCATACAAAAATTCTCGGAACTGGTAGTTATCTGCCAGTGCAGGTGCGTAGCAATCAAGATTTGGAAAAAATGGTGGAAACCAGTGACCAATGGATTGTTGAACGTACAGGTATATCAGAACGTCGCATTGCGGCCTTCGATGAAACCGTTTCAACTATGGGCTACCAAGCGGCACTCAAAGCGCTGGAAATGGCTGGCATAGAAGCATCAGACTTAGACATGATCGTTTGCGGCACCACCAGTGCACCAAATGCTTTTCCGGCTGCGGCCTGTGAAATCCAAGCCATGCTTGGCGTGCATACCATTCCAGCATTCGACATCGCAGCGGCTTGTTCAGGCTTTGTTTATGCTTTATCTGTTGCCGACCAATTTGTTAAAACGGGCGCGGCTAAAAAAGTCTTAGTGATTGGTGCCGATGTGCTGTCTCGCCTATGTGAGCCAGAAGATCGTTCAACCATTATTTTATTTGGTGATGGTGCGGGCGCCGTTGTGATTGGTGCATCTGAAACGCCAGGGATCATTTCTACCCACATTTATGCCGATGGTCGCCAAGGCGACTTATTGAAATGCGCTTTCCCACCACGCCAAGGCGAAACCTCTGAAGCGGTCGGCTTTATGACCATGAAAGGTAACGATGTCTTTAAAGTGGCTGTGACTCAATTGTCCCATGTTGTGACTGAGACTTTGCGCATCAACAATATCGATAAGTCAGAAATTGACTGGTTAGTGCCACATCAAGCTAACTTCCGTATTATTAATGCCACCGCGAAAAAGCTCGATATGAGTCTTGATAAAGTCGTATTGACCTTAGCTAAACACGGTAATACCTCGGCGGCCTCTGTGCCTATAGCATTAGATGAAGCCGTGCGTGATGGCCGTATTCAGCGTGGGCATCTACTGCTGCTCGAGGCCTTTGGTGCTGGTTTTGCGTGGGGCAGTGCGCTTATCCGCTTCTAAGCTCTACATGTGTTTCCACATGATTTTCAATAAATTAAGTTAGCCATAGGTAATTTGAATATGGAAAATGTTGCTTTTGTATTTCCAGGCCAAGGTTCACAAGCCCTAGGCATGTTAGCCGAGCTTGCCGAATCACACGCCGTTGTTGGGCAAACCTTTGCCGAGGCGAGTGACGTCTTAGGTTATGACCTGTGGGCATTGGTTCAGCAAGGTCCCGTTGAAAGCTTAAATGAAACCGATAAAACCCAGCCAGCCCTATTAGCGGCGAGCGTGGCGATTTGGCGTGCCTATGTGGCTTCAGGCAAATCTATGCCGGCCATGTTAGCGGGTCACAGCCTAGGCGAATATTCTGCTTTAGTGTGCGCCGGTGTGATGGATTTTAAAGACGCAATTAAGTTGGTGGAATTACGCGGTCAGCTGATGCAGCAAGCGGTTCCCGCTGGCACAGGCGCCATGTATGCCATTATTGGGTTAGACAATGACGGTATCGCCAATGCCTGCGCCGAAGCGGCTCAAGGTGACGTGGTGAGCCCTGTCAACTTCAACAGTCCTGGTCAAGTGGTTATCGCGGGTCAAAAAGACGCCGTTGAGCGCGCTGCTGCAGCTTGTAAAGCTGCGGGTGCTAAAATGGCGGTGGCTTTACCTGTCAGCGTGCCATCACACTGCGCATTAATGAAACCTGCGGCGGATAAACTGGCCGTGGCATTAAACGATGTACAGTTTAATCCCCCTGCAATTACAGTGATTAACAACGTTGATGTGGCATCACCAACGTCTGCTGATGACATTAAAGATGCATTAGTACGTCAGTTATATTGTCCTGTACGCTGGAGCGAAACTGTTGAGCTAATGGCCCAAAAAGGCATTACCCAACTGGTGGAATGTGGTCCTGGTAAAGTATTGACAGGATTAGCAAAACGAATTAATAAATCACTATCAGCCCAAGCGGTTAATGATGTCGCTTCATTAGCAGCATTAACTGAGTAAGGAGTTTATATGAGTTTCAACCTGAATTTAACAGGCAAAGTGGCTTTGGTGACAGGTGCGAGCCGTGGTATTGGCCGTGCGATCGCTGAGACACTGGTCGAAGCCGGTGCCGTTGTTATTGGAACCGCAACCAGTGAGAAGGGCGCTGCGGCGATCCAAGAATATCTGGGTGACAAAGGTTTTGGTTTAGTGCTTAATGTCACAGATAGTGAATCTGTTACACATTTATTCGCCTCGATCAAAGAAAAAGCCGGTGATGTTGATATTCTAGTCAACAACGCGGGTATAACCCGTGATAATCTGCTGATGCGGATGAAAGATGATGAATGGCAGGATATTATCGACACTAACCTGACATCGTTATTTAGACTATCAAAACCTGTGATGCGTACCATGATGAAAAAGCGCTTTGGCCGAATCATCAATATCGGTTCAGTGGTAGGTACCATGGGTAATGCAGGTCAAGTTAACTACTCGGCAGCAAAGGCGGGTTTGATTGGATTTACAAAATCTCTTGCAAGAGAGGTTGCATCTCGTCAAATTACAGTTAATGCTATCGCTCCTGGATTTATCCAGACCGATATGACAGATGAGCTGACCGAAGAGCAGCAAAAAGCTATCATGTCACAGGTTCCGATGGAACGATTAGGGCAAGCGCAAGAAATTGCGAACGCAGTGCTCTTCTTGGCCTCGGACTCAGCCGCTTACATCACAGGTGAAACTTTGCATGTGAATGGCGGCATGTACATGGTTTAAGGGCGAATGGCAGGGATTTCTGTCGCAACTGAGTAGTGATCTGTATCAATTGATAGTGAAATTTCGTGGTTAGACCACGAAAACTAAGCTTGCATTGTCAGCCAAATCTAATAAACTACTCGCAATCTTACGCAAGTGCGTAATTTGAATAGGAAAGAAAACTAATGAGCAACATCGAAGAACGTGTAAAGAAAATCATTGTAGAGCAACTGGGCGTTAAAGAAGAAGACGTTAAGCCAGCGGCATCTTTCGTTGACGATCTGGGTGCAGATTCTCTGGACACTGTTGAGTTGGTTATGGCTCTGGAAGAAGAGTTTGATACCGAGATCCCTGATGAAGAAGCTGAAAAGATCACTACTGTTCAAGCAGCGATCGACTACGTTTCTAAGAATCAGTAATTCTGAATTCTTGAAGACAGGCGGCATTTTTGCCGCCTGTTTTTGTTTTACCCCCGTCAAATTCTGCCCCCGTGCCATTCAATCGTCTCTGGATCCTGTTTTAATTGTTATCCACGAGATGCTCGCCGCAGATTGGCGAATTTTTCTAAATAAACGTTATTTAAGAAATTGTCTAATGATAGAAAACCTTGTTTTATCTATCAGAACTAACAAATTTAGCATTTAAAGGTGACTGCCGTGTCTAAACGTCGTGTAGTGGTAACCGGTTTGGGGTTAGTAACTCCAGTGGGCAATACTGTCGATACTACTTGGAAGGCTTTGCTTTCTGGTAAGAGTGGTATTGCACCGATAACCAAATTTGATGCCAGTGAATTTACCACTCGTTTCAGTGGTTCAGTAAAAGATTTCGATGTTGAGCAATACTTAACGAAAAAAGATGCCCGTAAGATGGACCTCTTTATTCAATATGGTATGGCGGCTGGCATTCAAGCTATCCAAGACTCAGGTCTGGATATGAGCAAAGAAAACCCAGGTCGTGTCGGTACTGCTATTGGTGCAGGTATGGGCGGTATGTGGTTGATTGAACAAAACCACAGCGCACTGATCAACGGCGGTCCGCGTAAGGTTTCTCCTTTCTTCGTTCCTAGTACCATTATCAATATGATTTCGGGCCACTTGTCGATCATGTTTGGCATGAAAGGACCAAATTTCGCCGTGACGACCGCTTGTACTACGGGCGTGCATAATATCGGTTTTGCAGCGCGTACCATTGCCTATGGCGATGCCGACGTGATGGTGGCCGGCGGTGCTGAGGATGTCACTTCTCCTTTAGGCGTGGCAGGTTTTGGTGCTGCGAAAGCGTTATCGACACGCAATGACGATCCGACTGCGGCAAGTCGTCCATGGGATAAAGACCGTGATGGTTTTGTGATCGGTGATGGTGCGGGTGTGATGGTGATGGAAGAGTACGAACACGCTAAAGCGCGCGGTGCGACCATTTACGGCGAGTTAGTCGGTTTTGGTATGAGCGGTGATGCTTTCCACATGACATCGCCTCCAAGCGACGGTGCTGGCGCTGCTGCGGCTATGGTCAATGCCATTAATGACGCTAAGTTATCACTGGAGCAAATTGGCTATATCAACGCCCACGGTACGTCGACGCCAGCGGGTGATAAAGCAGAAGCGGCAGCGGTTAAGTCTGTATTTGGCGACCACGCCTATAAAGTACTGGTTAGCTCGACTAAATCGATGACGGGTCACCTCTTAGGTGCTGCTGGTGCAGTTGAAGCGATTTTCACCTTACTAGCACTGCGCGACCAAGCCGTACCGCCAACCATCAACTTGGATAATCCAGATGAAGGTTGTGATTTAGACTTTGTCGCCCACACTGCCCGTGACGTGAAGATGGATTACGCTCTGTGTAATTCCTTCGGTTTTGGTGGGACTAACGGTTCATTACTGTTTAAGAAAGTGTAAAACACACATTGATAGTGTAAAAAACAGTGAAAAAATGCGCCTGAGGGCGCATTTTTTATGGGTAAAATCCATTGAGATTGTGAATTGAGTAGCATTATTTTACGCCTTTATTGTGATAAGAATCACTTTATAACTAACTGATATCCATAACGTTAACCTTTGTTCATCAAGCTTGTTTAATTCTATTGGCCACAGATAATGACAGATATATTTAATCTTGATGGAGTGTGTCATGTTAAACCTTGCGGTGATCCCGCTTGTCCCCCTCATCGGCGCATTAACGGCCAATCTGACCGAATTGATCCGCGGTGAATTTAAAGTTTGGCATCCTAACATGGACATAGGGATCAAGACTTTTACCTTAGCAATAGCCGCTTATGTGGTCGTCTGGTTTGCCTTATTGGTGACGGCGATTAATGTCGGTGGCGACAGCAATATGTCCTCGGGTCTTGAAGTGCTGGGTTTCTTCATGCTTGGCTTAGGTGTGTACACTTTTGCGAAGGGCACACGATTTGTTAGCAGCGCGCTACAGCTATGGCTTTACCGCTTAGCCCTGCCGAGTTTACTGCTTTGCTGCGTGCTTATTAGTCACTTTGGTTAAATCGAATTCTTTGGCGAGGCCAATCGTAATTATCTTTACGCTATTGTGGATTTCTATCGTAAACTCAGCTTATTGCACGAAGACATTGAGCCACAGTGGCTGAATAAGTTGAGGTTATATGGCTGGTATCGATAGACAAAGTACCCTGAGATTTTTGTCAGAGCCTGCGGATGTAAATTTTGGTGGTAAGGTCCACGGCGGCGCTGTGATGAAGTGGATCGATCTCGCCGCCTATGCCTGTGCAGCGGGTTGGAGTGGTAAATATTGTATTACAGCCTATGCGGGCGGGATTCGTTTTGTGCAACCCATTTTAGTGGGCAACATAGTCGAAGTCAGCGCTAAGGTGATTTATACGGGGAAAACTTCTATGCATATCGGTATCGATGTGCGGGCGGGCGATCCTAAAGTCTCTGAACGTCATCTCACTACCCACTGTATTGTGATCATGGTAGCTGTTGATGAACATGGTCAGCCTACGCCAGTGCCTGAGTGGATACCACAGACTGAACATGATATTCATTTGCGCGATTCTGCGCTGCGCTTGATGGAAATGCGTAAAAAGATTGGCGCCGAAATGGAAGCCCACGTGATGAAATAGCCCCATAAATTAAATCAACAAAGGCGCTTAAGGCGCCTTTGTTGTCTCTGCCGAAAAGTGCGTTTGCCTGTGGGGCCGATTTCAACCTGACGCTATGCGGGATGAATGCTAAACTGCCGCCATTATTTTTCACTGCCCATTTCCCTAAATAAACACCTCAATTGAACCTATAGATTGAAACACTTACTGGCACTTTTTTAGTATTTGTTGTTGAGGTTTTAGCGGTAACATATTGGGCAGACGAAACACAACTCGATTCAGCAATTTCTACTCGATTCACCTTGTTTACCTATTTGAGGATCACTTCATGGCAAAAGTCGCATTTATTGGTTTAGGCGTAATGGGATATCCCATGGCGAGGCATTTACTGAACAAAGGCCATGAGGTCACTGTTTATAATCGTACTTTTGCTAAGGCACAAACTTGGGTCGACACCTATGGCGGACGCTGCTGCCCAACGCCAAAGGAAGCAGCTCAGGGTCAAGATATTGTGTTTACCTGTGTGGGCAATGATAACGATCTGCGTGAAGTGGTATTAGGCTGTGATGGCGTTATTCATGGGATGAAAAAGGGCGCAGTGCTGGTTGACCATACTACGGCTTCGGCCGATGTCGCTCGTGAGCTTCATCAAGTGTTAGCGGAAAAGGGCATTGATTTCCTCGATGCGCCTGTGTCGGGCGGTCAAGCGGGCGCCGAAAATGGCGCCTTGACTGTGATGGTTGGCGGCGATGAAGCTGTGTTTGCCCGTGTTAAACCTGTGATTGAAGCCTTTGCCCGCTGCGCCGAGCGTTTAGGTGAGGTTGGTGCAGGTCAGTTAACTAAGATGGTGAACCAAATCTGTATCGCGGGCGTGGTGCAAGGTTTAGCTGAAGCATTACAGTTTGCGCGCAAGGCGGGTCTTGATGGCGAGAAAGTCATTGAAGTGATTAGCAAAGGCGCGGCGCAAAGCTGGCAAATGGAAAATCGCTACAAGACGATGTGGGGCCAAAGCTATGATTTTGGTTTTGCCGTCGATTGGATGCGTAAAGATTTAGGCATCGCCTTAGAAGAAGCTCGCCGCAATGGTTCACACTTGCCATTAACCGCGTTAGTCGATCAATTCTATTCAGAAGTACAGGGCATGGGCGGTAACCGTTGGGATACGTCTAGCCTGTTGGCGCGTTTAGAAAAATCGGCGAAATAAGTTTCACCTTAAGTTTCATCGTTATAAAAACTGAGGTCTTGTAGTGATAGAAACTCTGGTTTCGAAGTGATAAACACTCTGGTTTCGAAGAGATAAAAACTTGGCTTTCGGAGTGATAAACACTCAGATTTCGCAGTGATAAAAATGCCCAGTCCCGATTGCGTTGGCAAATCGAACTGGGCATTTATGTTTGTATCGTTTTTTGACTAGGATTTAGAACTAGATATTAAGCTCTAGATTTTAAGCTCTAGATTTTAAGCTCCAGATTTTAAGAAATAAGATATTAAATCGTTAGTCTTTCCAGCGAATATGCGTCACTAAACTATGGGTTTCACCTGGGGCAAGCACGACTTTATCTTCTAACACATTGGCCGCTTCTAGACAGACCATGGTCAAATAATCCTCTGGATTAAATCGGCCAAGGCGTTGTGACTTTTCAATCCATGGATTCCATAATACGGCGGACTGGCTGTTTTCACGGCTGACTTCGATTATTCCCTGCGGCGTATGCAATAATTGCACAGGGCCGAGATCGGTATAGACACGATCTGTCTCGCGATCAAAGCGCACTTCATCCGTGGTTTGTGGATAAGGCCCCTCAGCAAATTCGATGTATTTTGAGCCACTAAAACCGCTCGCTTTGAGTTGGTGGATATCCTCAATCGGGAAATAAGTGTGCAGCGCTTGGGTAAGCGTCACGGTTTCATCGCCTAAGTTGGTATTCACAAGACTGATGCTCAGGGTGTCGCCTAGGGTGAATAACACGCTGACTTGAGTGTTATGCGGCCAATAAATTTTATCTTGCTCACTGATCTTTAAGCTAAAACGTAAATCCACTAACTGATTACGCATTTCTACCGATTCCAGCGCCCAAATGCGGGTACGGGCGAAACCGTGTTGGGGGAAGTTTGCTTCACTACTCATGCCAAACCAAGGCCAGCATACGGGCACACCGCCACGGATCCCATTACCGGGTTGATAATCATCAGCCGATGAAACCCACAGCAAAGGTGGTTTTCCTACGGGTTGAAAATAGTCTATTTGCGCGCCCTGCAAAAAAATTCTTGCCTGACATAACGCCGTATTCACTTCGACATAATCGAGCCCGTTGGCGTGCTTTTTAGTAGTGACAGAACCCATAGTAGCAATATCCTTAACTCTGCTGGCATATCAGAAAAACAGGCAGTTAGCTTACAAAGTTTTCCGCGATAACATAAGGCTTTGTTGCGATCAATTTACGGTTTCGCTGTTCGTTTGTGTAAACAAAAATCTTTGCTGATAGTTGGGGTGCTTTCTTTTTCGGCAGATTTAGCTAAAGTGGTCAGAGCACCAAAGTGGTCAGATCACTTAGTTGAGTTGCAGTCTAACAAGAAAAGGGAAGCGATTATGCCAGTCTATCAAGCGCCGCTGCGCGACTATCAATTTATCCTCAATGAAATGTTACATATTTATCAGCAAGATGCTCTTAAGGGGTTCGATGAAATCGATCCAGATCTTGTTGATGCGATCCTGCAAGGTATGGCTGACTTTAGTACTGAAGTCATGCTGCCGCTCAATAGTGTCGGCGATCTGCAAGGCTGTAAGTTGGTAGATGGCAAGGTGATTACCCCGGAAGGATTTGATAATGCCTATCGGCAATTTGTTGATAATGGCTGGCCGACGCTGACCTGCGATCCTGAATATGGCGGCCAAGGTCTACCCGAAGTCGTGGGGATTTTTGCCACTGAGATACAAACGGCAACCAACATGGCCTTTGCCATGTATCCCGGTTTGACCCATGGCGCCTATGCCGCCATCCATGCCCACGGCAGTGATGCGCTTAAGCAAAAATATTTGAGTAAATTGGTCAGCGGTAAATGGACTGGGACAATGAATTTGACCGAGTCCCACGCCGGTACTGACTTAGCCTTATTACGCACCAAAGCCGTGCCAGTATCCGAAGGTGTTTTTGCTATCACTGGCGAGAAGATTTTTATCTCCTCAGGCGATCACCAACTCACCGACAACATAGTGCATTTAGTATTAGCCCGCTTGCCGGATGCACCTGAAGGCGTGAAGGGCATATCTCTGTTTGCGGTACCTAAAGTATTAGTGAATGGCGATGGTAGCCTAGGCGCGCCGAACACTTTATATGCCAGCGGCCTTGAACATAAGATGGGCATTCACGGTAACTCCACCTGTGTGATGGTGTTTGAAGCTGCGCTGGGCGAGCTTGTTGGCGAGCCGCACCAAGGACTGCGCGCCATGTTTACTATGATGAACCAAGCGCGTTTAGGTGTGGGCGTGCAAGGCCTGGGGGTCTCTGAGATTGCCTATCAAAATGCGTTAGCCTATGCCAAAGAAAGATTACAGAGCCGCGCTTTAAGCGGTGCCAAAGCCCCCGAAAAAGCCGCCGATCCGATTTTGGTTCACGGCGATGTGCGCCGCATGTTGCTGTCGCAAAAAGCCTTTAATGAAGGCGCAAGAGCCTTAGTTGGACAACAAGCTTTGTGGCTCGATGAAGCTGAGCGCCATACCGATCCCGCCAAAGCGAAAGCGGCATCCCAGTTAGCCGCCCTGTTCACGCCCGTTGTGAAAGGTTTTATCACCAACCGTGGTTTTAATGCCTGTGTGGATGCGCAGCAAGTGTTTGGTGGACATGGTTATATCCATGAGTGGGGCATGGAGCAATTTGTGCGTGATAGCCGTATTGCACTGATTTATGAAGGCACTAACGGCATTCAGGCGCTGGATTTAGTGGGGCGTAAATTGCTTAGCGACCGCGGCGCGGCGATGCAGCAATGGTCGGTTTTAGTGACTGAGTTTATTAAGTCACATAGCACCAATGCGGCGATGCAACCTTACGTGAGTGGTTTAATGGATTGTGCGGGTGATTTGCAAAAGGCTAGCGGTTATTTAGCTGCACAAGCTGCGACCAATCCTGACATTATCGGCGCAGCCTCTATGGCTTATCTGGAGTTATTCGGCGTGACTGCACTGGCGTGGATGTGGGCCAGAAGTGCCGCGGTGGCATTAGCGGCGTTGGAGCAGGGCACCGAAGAAACCGCGTTTTACCAAGCTAAATTGAAAACCGCCGATTTCTATATGGCTTACTGGACGGTACAAGGTCGCAGTCTGCGTAAGCAAATCGAGCAGGCGAGTGAAATGCTCACGCAATTAGATGAAGCTATCTTTTAAGCATTCACCTTATAGGCTGAGTTAAGCCCTTGCTTAACAACAGTTCGAGAACAACCTAAAACCAGCGCACTGTCGCTGGTTTTTATTTTTATCCCATTAAAACCTCTAACTTGTTTTCATGTCTTGGTTCCACGCTAAGGCTCAGTTCGATAGGGCGAGTCTCTTGCTTATCCCACATTAACACTTCTATCTAAGGTCCGTGCTACTGACGCTCTTTTCGTTTTAGTCATAATCAAACACAACAAGGGTTATGTGAGCTGACACTAGCTATTTACCTAACAGATTTCACATTTATGTAAATTCAAATGATAATCGTTGTTATTCGTAAATCATTCTTTATAATGACGGCCAATTCGTTTGAATACATTTGTAAACCCTTTGGTTTATGCCATTTTTATGCGCTCGCGCTGGGGACATTCTGTGAAGACTCGTTTCGCCTACTCATTAATTGCACTTGCACTCGCTCAACATCAGTCGACATTCGCCGCTGAAACCGTACTCGATAAAGAGGCTCCACAGCAGACCTTGTCTACGAGCTCACCCGTTGCAAGTCCTGCATCGACTGAGCCTGCAGCCTATGAGCAAGTTAAGCTGGCAGCACCTGAGCGAATTGCCGTTCATGGCCGCGCGATGCAAATGTACGTCGATAAAGAAACGACTGTTGGCACTAAGACGGCGATTAATGTGATGGAATTGCCGCAGTCGGTGCAAGTGCTGACCGAGCAGTTAATTGTTGACCAAGCGGCGCGCAATATTACTGATTTATACCGCTCAATCGCTGGCGTGAGTGAGTTCAGTTATTCGGGCGTGACCTTTCGCGGTTTCCGTGACGATGCCAACGTCTTTTATGATGGGGTAAGGGGCGATCCCTATTCGGGATTTTCTGTGCCGCAACTGTTTAATGTGCAGCGGGTTGAAGTGTTAAAAGGCCCGGCATCGGCACTTTATGGAGGTGGTGAACCCGGCGGCATGATCAACTATGTCACTAAAAAACCAACTTTTGTCGAGAGTAAAGAGCTGACATTGAGCACCGGCAGCGAGGATATGATGGGTGGCTCGCTGGATTTGACCGGCGGCTTAACCCAAAATCTCGCCTATCGCTTTGGCGCCTATTATCAGCAGGAAGATAGCTTTCGAAATAATGCCGATAGCCAAAATGCTGAAGTGGCGGGTGGGTTACTCTACGAAATCAGTGATGATACTAAGCTCACCACGACCTTCGATATCATTAAGCAGGATTTAGGCGGCAATCGACTGCGCGGCGTGCCTGTCGATAATGACGGTAATTTCCTTGTTGTGCCATCCTATAATGCCAATGAGAAGAGTGACTTCCAGAAGATGGATGCACTGGTGCTGCAATCGATTCTCGATCATCAATTCACCGATAACTTCTCTGTCAAGACTCAGATCCGTTATCTGAATAATGATTCCACGCAGCAATATCATGAATCGAGAGGTTGGGCGACCTTAGATGCCAATAAAAAGCCCATTATGGGTGATGGCACCATTAAGCGTGAATACCGAGTGCAAGCTCGTGCCAACGATGAAATCAGTTTAACCAATGATTTTGTTTATGCATTCGATGCCTTAGGTTTTGAACATGAGTTCCTGTTTGGTGGCGATTATCACTATGTTGAAACCGAATATAGCTACAAGTTGGCGACGGATAAAACAGGTGTTGGCAACCTGAATATTTTTGACCTTAATTATGGTGAAACTGACCCAAGTACTTACACGCTGCAAGACAAAAATACCGATGGCACTCGCGCTAACCGCTATGGCGTGTATGTGCAGGAACATCTGCACTTTAATGAACAGTGGTCATTGATTGCTGGTCTGCGTTTCAGCCAGTTTGATGACTATGATAAAAAGACTGGTTTCTCCTTCAGCGATAACGCGATAACGCCAAGAGCTGGGCTTAATTATCGTCCAATCGATTCAATGTCCTTTTATTTGAATTACTCAGAGAGCTTCAATCCAGCATCTTTAACCGATCAAGCACAAGATATTGCTGACGGTTTCCTCGATCCAGAAACGGGCAATCAAATTGAGCTTGGGATGAAAAATGAATGGCTTGATGGCCAGTTCATGACCACGCTCGCGGTATATCGCATTGAAAAACAAAATGTCGCTCAAGCTAACCCTTTAAATACTGGCGATGACGATGGCATTCCCGCTTTACTTAATTTGGGTGAAGTACACAGTCAAGGGGTTGAATGGACGCTGGTGGGGGATTTAACCGATAACCTGACTGTCACAGCAAACTATGCTTATAACGAGACTGAAGTGGTTAAAGGAGTCACTAACGACAGTTTAACCAATACCTTTGACAGTAAGCACTTTGCCAATGCGCCGCGTCATCAAGCGGGAATATGGACCCGTTACGATATCAATGCACTCGATTCGGCGATTGCCTTTGGTATGGACTATGTGGGCGAGCAGTTCAGCCTCGATGGTCAAATAGTGAAGCCCCATACGATTTTTGACATGAGCTGGACGACTCAGTGGGATCAAACTCAAGTTCGCTTAAATCTTAAAAATATCTTCGACAAAGAATATGCCGTCAGTGGGTTTAGCGAACGTAATGGCCATTTCCCCGGTGAGCCGCGTAATATCACGCTTGAACTGAGTCATAAGTTTTAATGCATTGATGTGAAAACAGCTTGTTCGTTAAGGATGACGAACAAGCTAACCTGCCTAACCTTGCTTATCACTGCCGTTATTTCTGCCAGTATTTGCTGTCGTTATCATCAATGGCTAATGCTTGCACACTATCTTAATAGTATTTTCCTATTAAGATGATAGCTTCTATCCGTTATCCTTTCTCATTCAGCTTGTTTAGACTCGCCTTATATGAATTATTCGATAAGGTTTCCCTATGCACGCCGTCAGCCATTTAGCCTCCAAAGACGCTCAATTTAATGCTAGCCCACAGGTGGCCTTGATTGCAGAAGGAGGTGGTCAGCGCGGCATTTTCACCGCAGGGGTGCTTGATGCTTGGCTTGATGGCGGTTTCGATCCCTTTGATTTATTTATTGGTACATCTGCAGGTTCACAGAATCTTAGTAGTTTTTTGGCCCGTCAGAAAGGTTATGCCAAACGTTTGATCCGCGGTTTGTCGCGGCATAAACGTTTCTATCGACTCGGTCGGGGGTTAGTCGGCGGCAATGTGGTCGATTTAGATTGGTATTTTGAGCAGACGCGACAAGGGATGTTTAAATTAGATCTTAACGCGGCGACAGCCTCACTCGGTGATCGGCAGTTACTGATCACCACTACCAATGCCAGTGATCGCAAGGGTTATTTTTTAAGTCCAAGCAGTAAAAGCCAATGGCGCGAATTGCTTAAAGCCTCCAGCGCATTGCCATTTTTGTATAAACAAGGGGTGAAACTCACGCCTTGGCTAAATGATAATGCCTGTAATAGTGACAAGGCCTGTAATAACGGCGCGGCTAATCATAGCGGGTCGCATCACAGCGCAGCATTGAGCGAAGCTATCGACAGTGATTTTTATCTCGACGGCGGCTTAGCCGCGCCTTTACCTGTGCGTGAGGCCTATCGTCGTGGTGCCCGCAAAATTGTGGTGATCCGCACTGTGAGCGAGGATTTTCAGGCGCAATCGGCTTGGGTGCATAAACTCAAATCTTGGATTTGTGTTTCTGGTTTTTGCCCGAAAACCATAGATTATTTAGTGCAGCACGAACAAGCCTATCAGGATGAATTGGATTTTATGGCAAATCCGCCAGAGGATGTGGAGATAGTGCAGATTTTTGCCGCTGAAAATTTGCAGAGTAAGTTACTGGGGAGTACCGATGCCGATTTACGCCATGATTACCATGCGGGCATGAGTGCCGGAAAGCTGTTTTTAAGCTTAGATCCGATGGCGTTGACGCAGATGAATGTTCATTTTCATACTAACGCTCATACTCAGGCTCACTCTCAAATACACACTCAAGTTCATACTAATGCCCATACTCTGGCTCAGGCTCAAATCAAGCCATTCAGTGCGCTGTCGGCCTAGTTTAATTCTAGAGTTAAGACACAATTTTGTGCACGAGTAAGCAATAAAAGTAAACAGCATCGAAATACAAAAGCCACCCTAGGGTGGCTATTGTGGCTGTCGGTCTTAACCAGTTCATTAATCTAATTAATGAACTTAGATGATTAATCTAGCTCATCAATCTTGCTCATCAGCCCAGTTTATTAACCTAGTCCTTCAACGTTAGGTCATTAATAACTTGAGGTGTGTACAGAGCGTACTGCTCGGCCCGATGGGTCGATAATGCCGCGTAAGCTTTCGTCCCAAGCTAATGCTTCTGGCGTTGAACAGGCGACGGATTTACCACCTGGAACCGTTTCAGCGGCGCCGCTCAATGGATAATGTTCCTCAAAGAAGCAGCGATAGAAATAGGCTTCTTTGGTTTCTGGCGTGTTGTATGGGAAACGGAATTTCGCGTTTGCCAATTGTAAATCATCCACCCGCGCTGCAGCTTGTTCTTTCAAACCGTCAATCCAAGAGTAGCCTACGCCGTCACTGAATTGTTCCTTTTGACGCCATGCCACTTCTTTTGGCAATTTATGCTCAAAGGCTTGGCGCAGAATGTGTTTCTCGATACGACCATCCTTAGACATTTTGGCTTCAGGGTTGATGCGCATCGCCACATCCATAAACTCTTTATCGAGGAAGGGCACGCGGGCTTCTAATCCCCAAGCGGCCATGGCCTTGTTGGCACGCAGACAATCGAACAGATGCAGCTTATCGAGTTTGCGGACTAATTCCTCGTGGAATGCCTGTGCGTTTGGCGCTTTATGGAAGTATAAATAGCCACCAAATAGCTCGTCAGCACCTTCACCCGATAACACCATCTTAATGCCCATGGCTTTGATTTTACGCGCCATTAAATACATTGGCGTTGCAGCACGTATGGTGGTGACATCGTAGGTTTCTAAGTGATAAATCACTTCTTTAATCGCATCTAAGCCTTCTTGGAAGGTGAAATGGATCTCATGGTGAATCGTACCAATGGCATCTGCGACCTTTTTGGCGGCGATTAAATCTGGTGCACCTTTAAGGCCGACGGCAAAAGAATGCAACTGTGGCCACCAAGCGTTGGTTTCGCCATCGTCTTCAATGCGGCGTTTCGCAAAGGTTTGCGTCACGGCGGAAATGATCGATGAATCTAAGCCGCCTGATAGCAACACACCATAGGGCACGTCTGACATCAATTGGCGTTTAACCGCCGCTTCTAATGCGTCACGTAATTCTTCTTGGCTGGCTGGGTTATCTTTAACCGCATCATAGCTTTGCCAATCGCGGCTATAGTATTTAACGGCTTCACCATCTTTTGAATACAGATACTGGCCCGGTAAGAACTCTTCTACGGTTTTACACACTGGCATCAGCGCTTTCATTTCAGAGGCAACATAGAAGTTACCCGCAGCGTCACGGCCTGTGTATAGCGGGATGATCCCCATGTGATCGCGGCCGATAAGGTATCTATCTTGGGCTTTGTCATATAACACAAAGGCGAAGATACCGTTTAATTTATCAAGGAAGTCAGTGCCATATTCTTGATACAGCGCCAGAATGACTTCACAGTCAGAGTTGGTTTGATAGCTGTACTTATCGCCTAGCTGGGCTTTCAATTCTTTGTGGTTATAGATTTCGCCGTTGACCGCAAGGATCAAACTGCCATCTTCGGTCAGCAGTGGCTGAGCACCGTGTTCAATGTCAACAATGGCTAAACGTTCGTGGGCAAGAATTGCCTTATCACTGGCATAAATACCTGACCAGTCAGGGCCACGGTGGCGCATTAGCTTAGACATTTCTAGCGCGACTTGGCGCAGTTCTTTGGCATCAGATTGGATATCTAAAATCGAAAAGATTGAACACATAGTACAACTCCCACACTGTCTGTCATTTGAGGATGTCTCAATTGAGGTTTAATGTGCCAGCAATTTAGGCATTTGCCAAACACTATTTTTGATGTTTTATCTGTTTATTGGTGTTTTTGTTGATTTAGATGTTTATATTTAATGCTTTTATTTGAGAATAGTTCATTTAATTTGCGTTATTTTTGATGATTTGTTTTTATTGTCTGATTTGGCGTGAGGGGTTTTGGGGAATTCACAATGTGTTTTAAAAAAGTGTCGATGATAGAAAAACCGCTAAAAAAGACCTTAAATAATGAGTTGTCACGTTTAAGTGTTTTATTTTTAATCAATTAATGCGCCGAGTTTGACATCAACCAATGGCATGAGCCTATGCAGAATGGTGTGGCAGGATGGATATTTCGCGATAACTGTATTGTTTGTGAGCTGAAAACAAAAAAGCACGTGAATGGCTCACGTGCTTTTTAATCTTGTTTGGCGCTTTGCCGTGCTGGCTGAGATGGCGCTTTATTCAGCTGGTGCTTTATTTCGCAGGTGCGACTAGCGGGCGTCAATAAGAATAAGAGACGGCTAACTAAGCCGCCTCTCACAAGCTGTCACTGATACAAGCTGCTATTTTGTATCTGTCACAAGCGTCGTTTTAGCTGGGCGCAGGCTATTGAACTCTGTGCCTTGATAGTATCCCGGCCAATCTTTGCTGTTGCCCAATGTGCGCGTGACTTGGTAGTAGATTTGCAAATCTTGCAGCGCGCCGCTCAAATCCCAGTCTTCATGGTATTCATCGCAGACATTGTGATAACAGCCTTTCATTGTGGCTTGCATCTGGGTTTTATAAGCAGCCGTGGCCTCATCAACGGGGTCGCTACCGCCGCCGGCAAAGACCGCTGGGACGCCCAGTTTGGCAAAGCTGAAATGATCTGAACGGAAGAAACCGCCCGAAGCGGGATTTTTTTCACCCATGGCGATGCGGTTCTGTTGTTTCGCCGCATCGATAAGGTAAGTTTCTAACTCAGACTTGCCTTTGCCGACAATCGTAAAATCCTTGGTTTTGCCGTAGATATTGGTGCTGTCGAGGTTTAATACTGCCACGGTTTTGTCGATAGGATAAAGTGGATTAGCGGCGTAATAGCGTGAACCGAGTAAGCCCTGTTCTTCACCTGTGGTGGCAATAAAGGTGACCGAGCGCGCTAAACCGTGGCCTTGTTTCGCATTATCGGCTAATTGCCTGGCGATTTCGAGAATGCCAGCAGTGCCTGAGGCATTGTCCATGGCGCCGTTGTAAATCTGATCGCCTGCTTTCGTCTCGTCTTTACCTATGTGATCCCAATGGGCGGTATAGAGGATTTGCTCGTCAGCTTGTGTGCTGCCGGGGAGCGTGGCGACTACGTTGTAGCTATTCGCGTATTCGGCTTTATTTTTAAAGGCGATACTGGCCGTTTGCTCAAGGGGGACATTAATTGGGCTGTCGGCGGCACGCGCCATCAAGCTCGGCAGTGATAAACCCGCTTTATCAAACAGCTGGGTTGCTGCGTCCAATGTAAGCCAGCCTTCGACTTGGATGCGGCTATCTTGTTCGGCTTTACTCAGCACTAGATCTTGCTGTGGCCCAGTCCAGCTATTTTCTACCACAGACCAAGGGTAAGAGGCGGGTTCAGTATCATGGATGATCAGTGCACCGAGGGCGCCTTGACGGCTGGCCTCTTCAAACTTATAACTCCAGCGGCCGTAATAGGTCATGGCTTTACCATTGAACTTACCCGAGTCAGGGCGGGCAAAGCCGGGGTCGTTCACTAAGATCACCGCGATCTTGCCTTTCATGTCGAGATCTTGGTAATCATTCCAACCATATTCGGGTGCGTTCACCCCATAGCCAACGAAGACTAATGGCGCATTTTCAATATTAATGCCACCGTTATCGTGGCGACTGCTGAGCACCAGATCTTTTCGGTATTTAAAGGGTAATCCTGCCAGCGTAACTTGTTGCGCTTCATCTGCGGTATAGCTCACCATAGGCACAGGTTGCAAAAAGCTGCCTTGGTACGCGCCCTTGAGTCCCATCTCTGTAAAGGCTTTAGTCAAATAGTCCAAGGTGAGTTTTTCACCGTGAGTGGTCGGTGCTCGACCTTCAAATTCATCGGATGACAGGGCTTTAATATCATTTCTAAAGCGCGCTTCATTAAACTGCACTGGTTTGAGTTCAGCCAAGGTGCTGTTGTCATCGGGTTGGGATGAATTCGGACTACAGGCACTGAGCATAGCCAGCGCACAGAGTGGATACAGACGTCGCATAGGTTAATCCTACTGTTGTTTTAATTAAGGAATTTTAGATTTCTGTTAATCAATCAGAAGCGAGACTTATCATGAAGCAAGCCGCTGCGAGCCACAAGGCTGAGAAGAAGGTGAATGTGTTACTTAATGTTGCTTTACCCTATGCAATACGCCTTTGGGCTGGGCGTGTTGCATAGGTAATGTTGGAATGACTTGCAGAATGACTGGCTACGCAGGCTTAGACAAAGGTTTAAATAATTGTTTAAACAACATCGATGTCACCCGCGCAGGCAAACACATGGTTCGGGCGGAAGGGTTCTTTGTCGATATCTTCAAGCTTACTCACGCCACTGGTGACTAGAATGGTTTCAAGCCCAGCTTGGAAGCCTGCCAAAATATCGGTGCGCATATTGTCGCCTATGATGACAGTGTCTTCCGAGTGCCCATCAATATGATTAAGCGCTGAACGAATAATCCATGCGCTCGGTTTACCCACGTAGAAAGGTTTTTTACCGGTAATACGCTCGATTGGCGAACATAGGGCGCCACAGGCAGGGCTGTAAGCTGGGCCATGAGTATCAGGGTTGGTGGCAATAAAGCGGGCACCACCTGCCACAAAAGCTGCGGCTTTATGGATCATTTCCCAGTTGTAGGAGCGGGTTTCACCGACAATCACAAAGTCAGGGTTGATATCGGTAATGGTAAAGCCTGCTTTGTAGAGTTCGTGGGTGAGGGCGCCTTCACCAATAACATAGGCTTTACTGCCTTCTTGGTGCTGTAAAAAGTCAGCGGTTGCCATCGCGGAGGTATAAAAGCATTCTTCAGGAATATCAATACCGGCAGCGCTTAAACGGTTTTGCAGATCCTTTCCCGTTTGTACGGGATAGTTAGTCAGGACGACTAACGGATTGCCTTGTTCTAAAATACGCTGGATAAATTTGTCGCTGCCGGGGATCAGTTTATTGTCGTGCAGTAGTACACCATCGATATCGCAGATAATATTTTTCATCTAATAGTCTCTTGTCATGCCGAGCAAAAATCACTTTTCGTTAAGTTATCTAATGCCACATTGCCCCAGAAAACAATGCTTTTGTGGAAAATAGTTAAAAAAATAGAGACCCTAAGGTCTCCATTTGTGATCTCGCTACCATTGCTTTTAAGCGGAACTAATCAGGCGCGTAACCGCTTGGGCCGATAAGAGTGCCATCAAGATAGGCTTGGCCGTTTTGCATGTTAAGACGTTGCTGACTAAACCATTTCACCACGAGTGGATAAATGGCATGTTCTTGCTCATGCACACGGGCTGCGAGCATGTCAGCGGTATCTTCTTCATAAACAGGCACTTTAGCCTGTAAAATCACCGGACCTGCATCAAGCTCTGGCGTGACAAAATGCACGCTGGCACCATGTTCGCTGTCGTTAGCGTCAATGGCACGTTGATGGGTGTTTAAGCCAGTGTATTTCGGTAACAGTGAAGGATGGATATTGATCATGCGACCTAGGTAATGATTCACGAAATCATCGGTTAAGATCCGCATAAATCCTGCCAACACGATTAAATCGGGGTGGTACTGTTCGATCACTGTCATTAAACGCGCATCGTATTCAGAGCGAGATTCACCTTGGTGAGCTATCACGCAGCTGGTATCAATTTCGCCATGATGGGCGCGCACTAGGCCATAGGCATCGGGTTTATTACTGATGACTCCGACAACTTCGGCCTGCAGATTATCGTCGCAACCGTCGATAATCGCTTGCAGGTTACTGCCATTTCCGGAAATTAATACAACTACACGACAGCTCTGGGGCATTACAGGATCTCCACTTGCTCTTCATTGCCTTCACGATCTGCGATAGCACCGATAAGCCAAGCTTGTTCACCTTCTGCAGCCAGTAATGCAAGTGCTGCATCCACTTTATCGGCTGGCAGCGCGACTAACATGCCGACGCCACAGTTGAAGGTGCGATACATTTCATATTCTGCAATGTTGCCATTTTCCATTAACCAACTGAAAACAGCAGGCCATTGCCATGAATCGCCTTGGATAACCGCTTTTAAATTATCTGGCAGTACGCGTGGGATGTTTTCCCAGAAGCCGCCACCAGTAATGTGTGCCATTGCATGTACGTCTGATGCTGCGATCAGTTTTAGCAATGATTTCACGTAAATTTTAGTTGGCTCAAGTAGATGTTCAATTAGCGGTTTGCCATTGAGATCTTGTTGAGGGTCTGCTTGGCTCACTTCTAATACTTTACGTACTAAAGAGTAACCATTTGAATGAGGGCCGCTCGAGGCTAATGCGATAAGCGCATCACCCGCTGCCACTTTGCTACCGTCAATGATGTCGGCTTTTTCAACTACGCCTACGCAGAAACCTGCTAGGTCGTAATCTTCACCTTCGTACATGCCTGGCATTTCAGCGGTTTCACCGCCGATTAACGCACAACCAGATTGGAAACAACCTTCGCCGATACCGTTGACGACAGACGTCGCGGTTTCAACATCCAGTTTGCCCGTTGCATAGTAATCGAGGAAAAACAGTGGCTCAGCACCTTGAACGATTAAATCGTTCACACACATAGCAACTAAGTCTATGCCGACAGTGTCATGTTTTTTATAGTCGATAGCTAAACGCAATTTAGTCCCAACACCGTCGGTGCCAGACACTAAAACCGGTTGCTTGTATTTAGTGGGGATTTCACACAGGGCGCCAAAACCACCTAAGTTGCCCATAACTTCTGGACGACGGGTACGTTTAACGGCTGCTTTTATGTTACTTACCAGTGCATTACCTGCATCAATATCAACGCCGGCATCTTTATAGCTCAGTGGGGTAGGTGTGCTCACGGAGGGATCCTCTCGGGTACATCGTTATTGGATTTTATGCGGCGGTATTCTACCAGCTTGTGCTAGGGGTCGAAAGTCATGATTTGGATTTATGCCCCTCGGCGCAGTATTTTTGGCCGAGTAAAACTGTATTTCAGTTTCTGAGGTCTTGAGATTGGTCACAAAATAGTAAATTAAGGTACGTATCTTAGTCGATCGGGAATTATTCTTGGGAGATAGCTCACGATTAGGCCTAATGGCAAAACTTTATGTTTTACCTAGTAAACAAATCAACTAGAATCTGAAAAATTTGCCTAAAATAATACGCCGAAAAATAAAGTAGGAGAGAAAAATGAAAGTTGTCGAGGTTAAACATCCTTTAGTGCGTCACAAAATCGGTTTAATGCGCGAAGGTGACATTAGCACTAAACGTTTCCGTGAGCTAGCCGCCGAAGTGGGCAGTTTATTAACCTATGAAGCTACCGCAGATTTCGAAACTGAAACGGTGACGATTGAAGGCTGGAACGGTCCGGTTGAAGTCGACCAAATCAAAGGTAAAAAAGTCACTGTTGTGCCGATTTTACGTGCGGGTTTGGGCATGATGGACGGTGTGCTTGAGCATATCCCCAGTGCGCGTATTTCAGTTGTCGGCATTTACCGTGACGAAGAAACCCTTGAGCCTGTGCCTTATTTTGAGAAGCTGGCCAGCGACATGAACGAGCGTATCGCCTTAGTTGTCGACCCAATGCTCGCGACTGGTGGTTCTATGATTGCGACCGTCGATTTATTGAAAAAGCGCGGTTGTACTTCAATCAAAGCCTTAGTGTTAGTGGCTGCGCCTGAAGGGATCAAAGCGTTAGAAGCGGCGCATCCTGATATCGAGTTATATACCGCTGCTATCGATAAGTGCCTCAATGAGAAGGGCTATATCCTGCCAGGTCTTGGTGATGCGGGCGATAAAATCTTTGGTACTAAATAACCAAAGCTGTTAAAAATCAAAGTTGCTAAATAATTAGCGTAGCTGATGCTCAGTTGAGCGGATGTACTCAGTAAGGGAGCCTAGGCTCCCTTTTTGTTTTTTTGTTCGCCACAGTTATAACAACTTTGTTTTAAGCTGCTAAAGTTTAGCATTAAGACAAATAGTTATTCGCAATTGCAGTTGTTTTTATTGGTTTATTTTGTGGTTTAATGGGACATTACTTAAGTTTTGGGCAAGGCATATTGTCGGTATAACAAGGATTAAGAGGGATTATGGGACATTCGGCACTCAACTGGTTGTTATTACGTCGGTCACTTGCACTTGCGACCCTGTTATTTGTCATATTCTTGCTGATCCTATTGCCGTTTAAAATTGATAGAGAACACCAATCCTTTGTGTCTTTTGTAAAAACCAAGCAAATCACACCGAGCTATATTGAACTGCTCGGTAAAAGCTTATCCCTGCACGACATCATTGATTTCAATAAATCTTCTTTAGCGCCTTTTCAGCTCGATCCCACCCGATTAATGCTGCCCCAAGGGGTGGAGCTTTCTGCTGAAGAAGCGCAAGTCTTACGCTACTTTGATTATCTCTACTCCAGTAAAAAGACAAATGCAGAAGATATTTTCCTGTATGTGGGGCTTTATCGTAGTGATGCTGTGTATTTTGCTACCCCAATCCCTGAGGACGTAAAAGCGCGGCTGATTAATGACCGTACTTCGACAAATGAGTTTTGTCAGAGCCTGCACTATTGTGCGAAAGACGCGACGCCAGAGTCCTTGGCCGATGGCATAGTGTTATCCATTCCTTATCAGGATGAAGTGACTGGTAAAGTCATTTTATCTATGGCCTCGCCGATTACATCATCTAGCGATCCTAATCATTTTATTGGTGATGTGATTGCCGACACGGCCTTTATGACGTCGGGTTTTATGCGTAATAAACATGTGGAATGGCGCAATACCGATTATGGCACTGAGTTGGTGATCACGACAGATAGCCTTTGGGCTGAACTGACGCCGGAGTTCTTGTTTTATTCGATGACAAATCATTTAGATAACATGACTTCACTGACATACAAAATTAGTATATTTCGTTTTATTGTGTGGAATTTGCCCCTGTGGTTTTTGTTATCTATTGTGATCTTCTTCGTTCAAATTAATATCAATCGTTTTAGGAAACTTCGTACTGAGCGTCAACGGTTTAGTGAAGCGATGTTATTGGATGCTTTTACTCGCACCTACAATAAGAAAGTCTATGAGACCGCACTGTTTGATGTCGCAACTAAGGGGCATTACGCAGTGATCTGTGTGGATGGCGATAAAATCAAAACCATTAATGATACCTACGGGCATAAACTCGGGGACATGGCGATCATGCAAATTGTCGATGCAATGCGCGGCGTATTTCGAGAAAACGATTTGTTAATCAGAACCGGCGGTGATGAGTTTGTCGTCATCTTAGCTAATTGTACTTTTGAACGGGCTTTGGTATTGGCTGAACATTTACGTCAAGCTGTGGCAGAGCGACAATTTTTAAATGTGTTGACCGTTTCCTGCGGTGTCGCTGATTCACAAGACTATGCAAATTTTGAGGCCGTACTGCAAGCGGCGGATAAAGCGCTGTATGAGGATAAAAAGAATAAACAGGGTAGCCGCAAGCTCGAAGCGACACGGTAACTATCATGTTAGTTATCAGGCTATTATTGCGTTAACTATTGATATTGAGTTAGCTATTGAGTTAATCATCGAGTGAATTAACGCGTCACGTGACCGCTATAAAGTTGCAGCCGGCAATAAAAAAACAGCGCGGACAATGTCCGCGCTGTCATTACTTTCTATTACTGCTATTCAATCTATTCAATCGTGTTTACAACACCATGGCCGCAATCCAGCCAAACACTAACAGTGGAATATTGTAGTGGATGAAGGTGGGGATCACGCTGTCACGAATGTGGTCGTGTTGCCCATCGGCATTCAAACCCGCAGTAGGCCCTAAAGTGGAATCCGATGCTGGCGAGCCCGCATCACCCAGCGCTGCGGCGGTGCCGACTAACGCAATGGTCGCCGCCACCGAAAAACCAAAACTTAACGCCAATGGCACATAAATGGTCGCGATAATAGGAATGGTGGAGAAAGACGAGCCAATTCCCATAGTGATCAGTAGACCCACTAGCAGCATCAAGAAGGCGGCGAGGGCTTTATTATCACCAATGATGTCGCTAAGCGAAGCCACAAGCGTGCCCACTTCACCGGTTTCTTTAACTACGGCGGCAAAACCAGCGGCTGAAATCATGATAAAACCGATGTTGGCCATCATGCGCACGCCTTGATTGAAAATATCTTGGTCGGCGACATGCTTTAAGGCGCCCGAGAAACTGAAAATCATGAAGCCGACTAAGGCGCCAAAAATCATCGAATCGGTTTCAAGTTGCACCACTAAGGTGGCTAATATCGCCACTGCGGCAATGATAATATTGCGTTTGTTGAGAGTTTCTTCTGGCTCTGCAACCAATACTTTGGCTTCATCATAGATCCGAGGTTTACGGTAACTGATAAACACAGCTGTCAGTAAACCAACTATCATGCCCGCCGCTGGAATTAACATGGCTGGTGGAATTTGCTCACGTACAGCCGCTAAGCCATTACTGGTTAAGTTGGAAAGCAGAATGTCATTTAAGAAAATGCCACCAAATCCAATCGGTAAAATCATATAGGTTGTGACGAGACCAAAGGTCAAAACACAGGCGACTAAACGACGGTCGATGTTCAGCTTGGTCATTACATGTAACAGGGGTGGCACTAAAATCGGAATGAAGGCGATATGAATAGGTAAAATATTCTGCGAGGCCATCGACATGACAAGTAGCGATAACAGCAGTAACCAGCGAACCCAGTTAGTGTTGGTGGGATTAGGATCTTGCCCAAGACTACTGATGATGCTTCTTGAGATAAGCGTGGTTAAGCCTGAGTGCGATAGTGCGACAGCGAAGGCACCTAATAATGCATAACTGAGCGCAATTTGCGCGCCGCCACCTAAGCCCGTATTAAAGGCATCTATGGTTTGGTGCAGATCCATTCCGCCCACAAGTCCCGCCACAAGGGCGCTCACGGTGAGGGCGATAACTACATTCACCCTAGCTAAACTGAGTGCCAACATTAAGCACACTGCAATAACGACTGCATTCATAGTCAATTTTCTTAATTCTTTAAGCCAAAGACGCTATTTTTGACTGCAAAGGCTGTCGATGTCCAGTTTGCCGAGGGCTTATCTGAAAAATATCTGAAAATGTGATCATGCTGGGTTTTGTCTGTTAGCCGAATGTGGATTGCTCCGCACACAGGATACGCAGATTGCTCTATCCTTAGTCAGGCAAAACGGAAATGCCCTTGAAAAATGTGATATTGGTCTTAAATAGGTTGTAAGGCACAGCACACGACTTATAATGCCTAAAGATTTGATTGGTAAGAACACCTTTTAATCGGTAAGGATTTAACTCGACCTAGGTTGAGGAGAGCATACTGGCGAAAGGGCATCTTGCCTTACACTTAGTTCAACTCATAGATGGAGATATAAAATGAGCGTATTAGTAGGCCGTCAGGCTCCTGATTTTACTGCTGCAGCTGTATTAGGTTCTGGCGAAATCGTTGATAGCTTCAACTTAACTGCTGCCATCAAAGGCAAACCAGCAGTCGTATTCTTCTATCCACTTGACTTCACTTTCGTTTGTCCATCAGAGTTGATCGCATTTGATCACCGCATGGAAGAGTTCACTAAGCGTGGCGTGGAAGTGATCGGTGTGTCTATCGATTCTCAGTTCACTCACAACGCATGGCGCAACACCCCAGTTGAAAAAGGCGGTATTGGCCAAGTTAAGTACACGTTAGTGGCTGACGTTAAACATGAAATTTGTAAAGCATACGATGTTGAGCATCCAGAAGCGGGTGTAGCTTTCCGTGGTTCATTCCTGATCGACAAAGAAGGCATGGTTCGTCACCAAGTTGTTAACGATCTGCCATTAGGCCGTAACGTTGATGAAATGCTACGTATGATCGACGCACTGCAATTCCACGAAGAGCACGGCGATGTATGTCCTGCTGGCTGGGAAAAAGGCGATAAAGGTATGAATGCAAGCACTGAAGGTGTTGCTGCTTACCTGTCTGAAAACGCAAGCTCACTGTAATTAGTATTTGCTAATCACAGTTGCCTGTTAAATGAAAAAAGCTGCCAATGGCAGCTTTTTTGTTTTCTATTTGTTTAAGATTTAGTGTGAACCGCTAAATTTATGCCTCAGTACCGCTTTGTGCATCCTGCTCATCCACGGCCAGTAACGGCCAGCCGCCTAATGATTTCCAACGATTCACTATGTGACAAAAAAGCTCTGCGGTACGTTCGGTATCATATAGCGCAGAATGGGCTTCTTTATTATCGAAGGGAATGCCCGCCATGATGCATGCTTTGGCAAGAACGGTATGACCAATGGCAAGTCCGGCGAGTGTAGCAGTATCGAAAGTAGCAAAAGGATGAAACGGCGAGCGTTTTAAGTCGCAACGTTCAATCGCCTTACTCACAAAACCATGATCAAAGGCGGCATTATGCGCCACTATGATACTGCGATGGCAGTCAGAGGCTTTTTGGGCTTTTTTCACCGCTTTAAAGATCTCTAAAAAGGCTTCTTTCTCGCTCACGGCTCCGCGTAACGGATTAGTGGGATCAATACCGTTGAATGCTAACGCTTCGGGTTCTAAATTTGCGCCTTCAAAGGGCTCAATGTGGAAGTGTAGGGTTTTGTCGATTCCTATCACGCCTTCATTGTCCATTTTCAGTAGGGTGACGGCAATTTCTAGCAACGCATCGGTTTGAGAGTTGAAGCCCGCAGTTTCGACATCAATGACTACGGGAAAGTAGCCTCGAAATCGGTATTTCAATTTGTTCGCGTCGCAAATGTCACTCATAAAGTACTCTAGAAAATTCACAGGGCGCTATTATGCTAAATGTGTTGGGGTGTGTCATGCTTGATTGATGGTTTTATGAGCTAAAGGAACTAAATAGTTTGCCGATAAAGCCATGTAACCGATTAAACATGAGTAAAGGCTATGTGGCGAAAACTGATATTAGTATCAATTTTATGCGTTCCAGCAACTGCAACGGCAGAGTTGCGCCATTATGTCGCCTCTTTAAGTGATTCCCAATGGCGAGTGAGTGAGAATTCTCCCATCGTTTGTCGCCTCGAGCATGATATCCCTTCTTACGGTAAAGCAATTTTTACCAGCGAAGCGGGTAAGCAGCAAAATATGAATTTTACCTTAGACATGTGGGTAAAACCGGATCAAGTCACGCAAGCTAAGTTAATTAGTCGCGCGCCGCAGTGGCGGCCGGGAGTGGTCTCAAAAGAGATCACATCACTGCATTATCAAAAGTACTTTAATGGTGAGGTGCCTAAACGTGCCGCTTGGTCTATGTTGGCTGAGTTGAGTCGCGGGATGGAACCGACGTTTTACTATGCTGATTGGTATAACGAGTCAAATAAGATCGCTGTGGGTTTGTCATCGGTTAATTTTGGCCGTAAATACAGCGAGTTCAAAGCTTGTCTAGCGCACCTGTTGCCCTATAGCTTTGAAGATATCGCATTTACTGTGTTGAATTATGATGAAGGCGGAACCGATTTAACTCGTTTCTCCCAGCAGCAACTGTCTCGGGTTCAAGAATACTTAGCCTATGATCCTTTGGTGGAGCTAGTGCTGGTGGATGCGTATACCGATAGTTACGGTGGCCGTTCAGTTAACCAAAAAGTCTCGGATAAACGGGCGGAGTCGGTAAAAGATTTCTTTGTTGCCAGCGGTATTCCGCAAGACCGTATCGTTACTGTAGGGCATGGTGAGCGCCGTCATGTGGCTTCGAACGATGATATGGACGAAAGGGCACGTAACCGCCGCGTTGTGATACGGATCAGTAAGCCTTTGTAGTGTATTTGTGCAGTGTTTAACCTGTGCCACATCAATCCTGTGCCACATCAATATAGTTAAGCCCAATCCAATGCCAAGTCACTGACTTGGCATTGTCATTTATAGATGCGGAGGTGGTTATTTTTGGATAGCTTGGCAGTATTTCGCTCAACCTCAACCTCAACCTTTGCAGTATCAGCGAGCTTTAAATGGGATTATGAGTTTTTCTTATTTGTGATATTCGCGAGCAGGTAACCGTTAAGCACCTTAGACAACTTAACTGGGGTGAGGGCATGAATAGTGATAGCGGTTTAAAGCTTGATATCGTCGTAAGTAGGATGGTGTTTGAAATGGATAAAAAAAAGCCCGCTTAAACTAAGCGGGCCGCAAAAATAATGCATTTGCAATCAACAAATTGAAGGAAGGAAGTCAAGCATAAGAACCAGGGAAGAAACTGAAGTGTTGGGAACACACCAGTTTAAAAGTTCTTTGTTTTCGATATCTGCAAGCAGGTATCTCCTGAAAACAAGTAAATTCTATGGTGAACTCGGCGGTAAAACAAACGAGAAAAATTGCCCATAAACATTAGTAATTCTAATGATTGCAAAGGTGATCTATATCACTTAAGTCACTATTTACCTTGATTAATAACTTATAAATCACTATTAGTGCATAATAATACACTTCAATAAGCTTATCCTTGCTGCCATTTTGTTAAATCTGCGATACAACCTAAAAATCTTCTTATTAAGTTACGGCATTGCCATGATTTTTTTTGCTTGTATAGTACTTGCTGAAAAGGCCTTAAGCCCGAAACCACAAGAAGGACGATAACAAGATGGCATTAAGATTTCGCCTTGCAAAGCAAGGTTTGTTAGTGGCCACATTGGGAATGGCACTCGGTGCCTGCCAAAGTGGCAATGCACCTGTACAAAATTCGACTGAGCAGGCAAGCGCAAATAAATTGGTTTACCCTGTGACTCAAAAAGATGATCTCGTCGAAACCATTCACGGTGTTGCCGTGGCGGACCCTTACCGCCACTTAGAAGCCAATACGCCAGAAACGGAAGCTTGGGTAAAAGAACAACAAGCCTTCGGTCAAGCCTATTTAGCCAAGATCCCCAATAAACAAGCTGTGGTCGATCGCATCACTGAGCTGTGGAATTACGAAAAAGTCTCCGCCCCATTTGAGAATGGCGACAATCAATTTTACTACCGTAATGATGGCCTGCAGGCGCAATCTGTTTTGTATGTAAAAGGGTTAGATGGCGTTGAAAAGCCAGTTCTCGATCCAAACAAACTGTCTGCGGATGGCACTGTGGCACTATCAGGTGTTGCAGTAAGTAATGACGGTAAAATTTTAGCCTATGGCGTGTCAAATTCGGGCTCAGATTGGCAGCAATGGCAATTTGTTGATATCGCAACCGGTAAGAAACTTGCCGATGAATTGAAATGGATTAAATTTTCTAGCGCAGTGTGGGATAAAGAAAACCAAGGTGTGTTTTATGCTCGCTATGATGCCCCAGCGGGTGGAGATGTCTTAGCCGACGTCAATTTCAACCAAAAAGTGTATTACCATAAATTAGGCACAGATCAGCGCCAAGATTTATTGATTTACGAGCGCCCACAGAATAAAGATTGGGGCTTTGGTATCGAGGTATCCGAGAAAGGCGAATACTTATTACTGTCGATTTCTCAAGGTACGGATAAGCGTAATCGTTTCTTCTATAAATCCTTATTTGAGCCTAAATCACAAGTGGTGGAATTGATCCTCAACTTAGAAGCTGAATATGAGTTTCTCGGTAATGATGGTTCAGTGTTTTATTTTAAAACCGACTTAGATGCGCCTAACGGTAAAGTGATTGCGATTGATACCCGTAATAGCGATAAATCCCAATGGCAAACCATTATTCCAGAGTCTACAGATCCGATAAATAACGTCGCCATAATTAATGACCATTTAGTGGTGAGTTATTTACACGATGTATTAGGCCAATTATCGATTTACAGCATGGGTGGGCAGAAACGCCAAGACGTAGCATTACCCGGTCAAGGCAATGTGGCTGGGCCTTTTGGTAAAGCAAGCAAAGACTATTTCTATTATGTGTTTAATAGCTATATTCAACCTGAAACCACCTATAAGTTTGACTTTAAAACCGCTGAATCAAGCGTAATTGCCAAACCTAAAGTATCGTTTAATCCCGATGACTATGTTTCTGAGCAAGTGTTTTATCGCAGCAAAGACGGCACGCGTGTTCCTATGATGCTGTCCTATAAAAAAGGCCTAGTGAAGAACGGTCAAAACCCAACATTACTGTATGCCTATGGTGGTTTTGCCATTTCGATGACACCACGCTTTAGTCCTGCCAACATTGCTTGGTTAGATATGGGCGGTATTTACGCTGTGCCGAGTTTACGTGGCGGCGCTGAATACGGCGAAAGCTGGCATCAAGCGGGGATGTTCGATAAAAAGCAAAATGTGTTTGATGACTATTTTGCCGCCGCTGAATATCTAGTGAGTGAGAAATACACGAATAGCACTAAGTTAGGTGCCTATGGCCGCAGTAACGGTGGTCTGTTGATGGGCGCTGCGGTAACTCAACGCCCTGAACTTTTCGCTGCCGTATTACCTGCGGTGGGCGTTCTGGATATGCTGCGCTTCCATAAGTTCACTATTGGTTGGGCTTGGACGAGTGAATATGGCAGTGCCGATAAAGCCGATCAATTCCCAGCGCTATTGGCTTATTCGCCTTATCACAATGTGAAAGCGCAAGCTTACCCAGCGACTATGGTGATGACTGCCGATCATGATGATCGCGTCGTGCCATTACACAGTTTCAAGTTCGCAGCCATGTTGCAGGATAAGCAACAAGGCACTGAACCTGTGATTATGCGTATCGAGTCTAATGCGGGTCATGGAGCCGGTAAACCGACGGCGATGAAGATTGATGAATTTGCCGATATCTACAGTTTCTTGTGGCAGAGTTTTGGCTTAACACTGCCACAAACTATCGCAAAATAACTAACTATGTTAATAAAATGGGGTCCTTTGACCCCATTGTCTTTTACAATTGCCCCTATTCATCTGAAACCCGCGCTATTCCTATCTATATCTTCGTCGGGTCATTCACAAGTCTTGTTTCCCTAGGTATAGTAAGCGTCAATTTTTCAACCAAAATTTGCTTATTTTCAAATGATGTTTCATTGGCCTATTTCAGTCTATTACGAAGACACCGACGCTGGCGGCGTTGTCTATCATTCGAACTATCTCAACTTTTTTGAGCGGGCGAGAACCGAGTGGCTAAAAGCCCTTGGCGTGAGTCAGACTGCGCTGTTAGCCGACGATACCGCCTTTGTGGTAAAGCGTGCGGAATTAGATTTTCGCAAAGCGGCACGTTTTGAACAGAACCTTATTGTTGAAACTAAGGTCATAGAATTGAAAAAGGCCTCGTTGATCTTTCATCAACGCTTGGTCGATAAACAGGGAGACTGTTATTGTGAAGGCACAGTGCTGGTTGTTTGTGTTGCGCTGTCACGAATGCGTCCCCGAGCTATTCCCTTAAATATTGTGCAGGAGTTTGACAGTGCAAGCTGATATGTCGATTGTTGGGTTATTTTTACAAGCCAGTTTATTAGTGAAATTTGTTATGTTCACCTTACTTTGCTTGTCCGTGATGTCTTGGACGGTGATTTTACAACGCCGTAGCTTACTGACATCCGCAAAAAGTAAATCGGCGAAGTTTGAAGACAAATTTTGGTCAGGCGTTGATTTAAACCGTTTATATAAAGAATTATCGACTCGTCCTGATAATAGCGGTTTAGAGTCATTATTTGTGACTGGCTTTAAGGAATATTCACGCCTGAATAAATTAAATAGCAAAGTGCCTGATGCTGTGATGGACGGTACATCACGTGCGATGCGTGTGACACTTTCTCGCGAAATGGAAAAGTTAGAAGCAAACTTACCCTTATTAGCGACCATAGGTTCGACTAGCCCTTATATCGGTTTATTTGGTACGGTATGGGGGATTATGAATTCATTTATCGCCATTGGTTCGATGGAAAACGCGACCTTAGCTATGGTGGCCCCAGGTATTGCTGAAGCCTTGATTGCAACGGCTATGGGTCTATTTGCTGCGATCCCTGCGGTTATTGCGTACAACCGTTTTTCGACTCAAGTTGATAAATTAGAAATGGCCTACGCAAACTTTATGGAAGAGTTCTCCAGCATTTTGCATCGCCAAGCATACAGTGAGAAGGAAGGGGCATAATGCAACCAGCTTATCAGCGCAAACGTCGTCGCCCCGTTGCCGAAATCAACGTGGTGCCCTATATCGACGTGATGCTCGTGCTGTTAATTATTTTTATGGTAACAGCGCCCATAGTCACTCAAGGGGTAAAAGTGGAGCTGCCTCAAGGGGCTGCGGAAGTTTTACCCGCTGATAGTAAACCGCCAGTGGTGGCTTCGATTGACGGTGACGGTGATTATTATTTGAATAAAGGTGGTTCAACCAACGTTCCTATGGACTTGGAAGAGCTCGCGACGGAAGTTGCTGCGCTTATGGTGACAGAGCCTGAGCGTCCCGTGGTGGTTAAGGCCGATAGAAATATTCCTTACGATAAAGTGATTCAGTTGATGGTGACACTGCAGCAAGCTGGCGTGCCATCAGTCGGTTTGATGACGGATTCACCCAAGGAGAAATAGGTGGCAGATAAGTCAGATGTAACATTACCTCTGTCAATTTCAGCGGGTATTCATATTGGCGTGATAATTATTCTGGCGTTGGGGATAGATTTTTCTCATAAACCTGAGCCTATGCAACAAGTTAGTGCGCCAGCGGTTAAAGCTGTGATGGTTGATCAGCAAAAAGTCGCTAATCAAGTTGAGAAACTTAAGCAAGAAAAGCGTGATGCCGAACGCCGTGAGCAAGAACGCCAAGCCGAGCTTGAGCGCAAAGCGCAAGAAGCGAAGCAAGCGCGCGAACGTGAACAGGCTCAAATTAAAAAGCTAGAGCAAGAACGTAAGCAGCAGGAAATTGAAACCCAAAAGGCCAACGAAGCGGCCAAGCTCGCTCAAGTAAAACAGCAGCAGGAAAAGGAAAAAGCAGTTAAAGCCGAAGCCGACCGTAAGCTGAAAGAGCAGGAGCGTAAAGTCGCTGAAGATGCCGCGCAGAAAGCTGCGGAAAAACGCAAAGTGGAAGAAGCTGCAGCAGCAAAAGCCGAGACCGATCGTAAGCAGAAGGAGGCGGAAGCTAAGGCCAAAGCTGATAAAGCCAAGGCTGATGCAGAAGCGAAAGCCAAGGCCGAAGCTAAAGCGAAAGCAGATGCTAAGGCCAAAGCGGATGCTGAAGCCAAAGCCCGCGCCCAGCAGGAGCAGGAAATGGCCGATGCATTAGCGGCGGAGCAGGCGGCATTGTCGCAAACCATGAATAAGCAGATGCAGAGTGAAGTGGGTAAGTATCAGGCAATGATTAAATCGACTATCCAACGAAATTTGGTGGTGGATGAATCTATGCGTGGCAAGACTTGTACTGCCTCTGTACGATTAGCAAATGATGGTTTTGTGATCAGCAGTCAGACTAAAGGCGGTGATCCAAATGTTTGTCGTGCAGCAAAAGCAGCGATTTTGAAGGCGGGTAAATTGCCAGTGTCTCCGGACCCTGCGGTTTATAACTTGATGAAAGAAATTAACTTAATCGTTGAACCAACGTTTTAATTAAAGGAGTCCCATGAAAATATTGGCAAAATGGTTAGCATTGGCGGTTCTGCTTTGCACCACCCCCGCAAAAGCGGCATTGGATATTGTGATCACAGAAGGTGTTGACGCTGCGCGTCCTATCGCTGTGATGCCTTTTGTTTGGCAAGGTCCTGGCGCCGCACCGCAAGCGATTGCGGATGTAGTGATGTCAGACTTAGTACGTAGCGGTACGTTTAAACCTTTAGACGAACTTGGACTGCCTCAGCGTAATATTGGCACTGTGGCACAGTTTCAAGCTAATTCTTGGTCAAGTGTTGGCGCCGAAGCGTTAGTGCTAGGCACCGTTAAACCTTATGGTACCGATCAATATTTGGTGAGCTTTGATTTAATCGATTTAGTCAAAGCCCAAAACCAAGCGTTGAAAGGCCCAGTTAGTGCAACAGAATTTTTGATGGACAGCCGTCAAACTGTGATTTCAGCGGCGCAATTTCGCCAATATGGACACAGGATCAGCGATATCGTCTATGAAAAGTTAACTGGTATTCGCGGCGCATTCTTAACGCGGATCTCCTACGTTGTGGTCAATCATACTCAAAAAGCCCCATATCAATTGATGGTTGCTGATTATGATGGCGTCAATGAACAAATGTTACTGCGCTCGCCAGAGCCGTTGATGTCACCGACTTGGTCACCCGATGGTCGTCGTCTAGCGTACGTAAGCTTTGAAAACAAAAAAGCGGAGATCTTCGTGCAAGACCTTTATACCCAAGTGCGCACTAAAGTGAGCTCTTTCCCTGGTATTAACGGTGCGCCGGCGTTCTCACCCGATGGTAAATCTTTGGCTGTGACTTTATCTAAAGACGGTCAGCCTGAAATTTACATCATAGATATTGCAACTAAAGCGATTAAGCGTATTACCAATCACTATGCTATCGATACTGAGCCATCATGGTATCCTGATGGAAAGTCGCTGATTTTTACATCAGAGCGCGGTGGTAGACCACAGATTTATCGCGTAGAGTTGAGCTCAGGTAAAGTCAGTCGCGAGACCTTTGAAGGTGAATGGAACCTCGGTGGTTCAATTACCCCTGATGGTCGCAGTATGATTTTTGTTAATCGCACGAACGGTAAATTTAATATTGCGCGTATGGATTTAAGTACGCGTTTTATGCAGGTGCTGACATCGACACGTTTGGATGAATCTCCAAGTGTGGCCCCTAATGGTACTATGGTGATCTATGGCACTACATACCAAGGCAAGCAAGTATTAGCAGCTGTTTCTACGGATGGACGTTTTAAAGCAAGATTACCGGCAGGTCAAGGTGAGGTGAAATCACCTTCTTGGTCACCGTTTCTCTAATGTTATACCTTGATTTAATCACATTTAATTTTATAAGGAACACGTAATGGATCTGAATAAGTTGTTAAAAGCTATGTTGGTAGCACTTCCAATTATGGCTCTTAGTGCATGTAGCTCAACTTCAGAATCAGAAACTGATGCAATGGGCTCAACAAACGGTTCAGGTAGTGAGCTGAATGGTGGTGGCATTCAAACTGGTGGTGTAGGCGCAATGTTGTCTGCTGAAGAGCAACAACGTCAGCAGTTAGAAGACTTGAGAAAGCAACACATCATTTACTTCGACTTTGACCGCAGTGAAGTTCAAACAGATTTCGCCGCAATATTAGAAGCCCATGGCACTTACTTAGTTGAGCACCCAAGTGTGCGCGTACTGATTGAAGGTCATGCGGATGAGCGTGGCACGCCTGAGTACAACATTGCTCTGGGCGAGCGTCGTGCTAAAGCCGTTGCTAAATACCTACAAGGTATGGGCGTACAGCCAAGCCAAATGAGCATAGTCAGCTATGGCGAAGAAAAACCACTTGATTTTTCTCGCACTGATGAAGGTTTTGGCAAAAACCGTCGTGCAGTTTTAGTTTACTAAGATTGAATCTCGGAGAGTAACACAATGAAACGTGCCGTCTTAATTACGGCAATGTTCCTTGGTGCAGGTGCTGCTGTTGCAGCCCCTGCTCCTGTGGAAGATATTGCTGGTGGTTCGGGTGATGACAGACTTGCTCGCATAGAACGTATTGTAAAATCAAGACAACAAAGCGAGCTCGAAATGCAGCGCCGTCTTGATACACTGCAGCAGGAAGTACTCGATTTACGTGGTTTAACCGAACAACAGAATTATCAGATTGAGCAGATGCAACAGCGTCAGCGTCAGTTATATGATGAACTTGCAAATTTATCCTCAAAGGCATCTGCCGCTCCAGCAGCCGCAGCCGCGACATCCACACCCTCAGTCGCCGCGACGAATGCTGCTTCAAGTAGTTTAAGTGAAACAGCAAGCTATGAGAGTGCGGTTAACTTAGTCTTGAAAGAGCGTAAGTATGATGATGCGATTCCTGCCTTCCGTGCTTTTATCAAACAATACCCAGATTCTGTGTATGCCGCGAATGCTAACTATTGGTTAGGACAGCTGTTATTTAATAAGAGCGAGTTTGCAGAAGCCAAACAAGCCTTCAAAACTGTGGTTGACCGTTTTAGTGATTCTAATAAACGCGGTGACAGTTTAGTGAAGCTTGGCATGATCGCCGAGAAAACCGGTGACAAGGCTGGGGCGACGCAATACTACCAACAAGTCGTCAAAGATTACGCAAACAGCGCAGCAGCACGCATTGCACAGCAGCAACTGGCTGCAATTAAAGCGTAATTAACCAAAAAACATACTCTTAGTCTGTTTTTCATGCAAACGACAAAAAATTGGGAATTTGCGCTTGCATGAGAAGATGAAAAAGGTATTATAGGCGCCCTCAGAGCGGCGAGGTCGTTCGGGGCGTAAAATACCAGTAAATGGGTCGTTAGCTCAGTCGGTAGAGCAGTTGGCTTTTAACCAATTGGTCGAAGGTTCGAATCCTTCACGACCCACCACTTACTCTAATAAATAGAATAAGTTAGTGGTATTTAGCGAGATAGGCAGTAGTTCAATGGGTCGTTAGCTCAGTCGGTAGAGCAGTTGGCTTTTAACCAATTGGTCGAAGGTTCGAATCCTTCACGACCCACCACTTTACTGAAAGTGCATAAATCAGCGCAATACCTAGATGGGTCGTTAGCTCAGTCGGTAGAGCAGTTGGCTTTTAACCAATTGGTCGAAGGTTCGAATCCTTCACGACCCACCACTTATTACTTACATTGTTAATGTCAGAATAAGTGAACAGCTTTATCGCAATACCTAGATGGGTCGTTAGCTCAGTCGCTTTTTTTATAAAGCTAGGGCAGTTGGCTTTTAACCAATAAGTCGAATGGTTCTAATCCTTCACGGCACTCCACTTTGCTGAAAGTGCATAAATCAGCGCAATATCAGATGGGTCGTTAGCTCAGTCGGTAGAGCAGTTGGCTTTTAACCAATTGGTCGAAGGTTCGAATCCTTCACGACCCACCACTTATTATTCGCATCATTAATGCCAGAATAAGTGAACAGTTTTAAAGCAATACCTAGATGGGTCGTTAGCTCAGTCGGTAGAGCAGTTGGCTTTTAACCAATTGGTCGAAGGTTCGAATCCTTCACGACCCACCACTTGTTACTTACATTATTAATGTCAGAATAAGTGAACAGTTTTAAAGCAATGCCTAGATGGGTCGTTAGCTCAGTCGCTTTTTTTATAAAGCTAGGGCAGTTGGCTTTTAACCAATCAGTCGAATGGTTCTAATCCTTCACGACACACCACTTTACTGAAAGTGCATAAATCAGCGCAATATCAGATGGGTCGTTAGCTCAGTCGGTAGAGCAGTTGGCTTTTAACCAATTGGTCGAAGGTTCGAATCCTTCACGACCCACCACTTTACTGAAAGTGCATAAATCAGCGCAATACCTAGATGGGTCGTTAGCTCAGTCGGTAGAGCAGTTGGCTTTTAACCAATTGGTCGAAGGTTCGAATCCTTCACGACCCACCACTTATTACCCCGCTTTATCTCTCTCAAGTTACCCACTAAATTTACCAAGTTAAACTTCAATTCCCAGTACTAGATTTAATACTTTCGTTTTACTTATTTCGTTTCAAATGTTTTCCTAACATATTATTTATCCTGACATTTTCTACTTTTGTCTCATAGACCTATTGCCAATGTTTCTCACTTGTTAATTTGTCCATATTGGTTGCGGATAAATAATAACAATTGGGGAAAGACAAAAAATGAAACAAGCAAAACTAAGCTTGATGGGTAGTGCAATATTATTGGCATTAGCAAGTTCTGCCAATGCGGCATCACTAAAAGATACGGATGTTGAGTTTGGCGGTTATATCAAAGCTGACATTATGTTCAGTGATTATGGCAATGGCGCCCCGGATTCTGGGGATCTTTCTAGGCAGTTTTATGTTCCAGGCACTATTTATGGAAAAGAGGGTAATGGCAATCAAGTCGTGGATTTTCAAGCTCGCGAAACGCGTTTTAATTTCAAAGCGACGACCGATGTTGATGGTCATAAACTTTCTGGCTTTATTGAACTCGATTTTATGACCCACACCGATGGCAATGAACGCACTTCCAACAGCTATTCGCCTCGTATTCGCCATGCATTTGTCTCCTATGACAATTGGACCGTAGGTCAAACGTGGACCACCTTCCAAAATGCTGCGGCATTGCCTGAGAATCTCGATTTTGTTGGTGCTGCCGACGGAACCCCGTTCGCCCGCCAAACGCTATTGCGCTATACCCAAGGTAATTTCCAATTCGCGATCGAAAATCCTGAAACCACAGTCACGCCAAATCAGGGCGGTGCCCGCATTACCAGTGGTAGCGGGGTAATCCCCGATGTTATCGCGCGGTATAACCTCAAAACGGATGGCGGCGCGGCGTTCTCTTTTGCGGGTATTGCCCGTCAGTTGAATTTAGAAACTAAGATAGGTGCGACGCAGATTGATAGCTCAGCCCTAGGATATGGCGCAAGTGTGGCGGGCATTATTCCGGTCGGCAAAGATGATCTTCGCTTCACGGCCACCTATGGTGAAGGTTTAGGTCGTTATATGGCACTCAATTACATTAATGCGGGTGTGCTGGATGCTAACGGTGATATCGAGTCAATTCGTACTTTCGGTGGATTTGTGTCTTATCGTCATTGGTGGAATGAGCAGTGGCGCAGCAGTGTAACCTTGTCAGGCATGCAAGCGGATAACGATGCGGCTTTAACCGGTTCAGGCGTGAATAAGGATGCTTATTCTGGCTATATCAACTTACTTTACTCGCCAAGCAAACCGCTGACCTTTGGGGTTGAGTATATGTACGCCAAGAACAGTAAAGAAAATGGCGATGATGGGGATTTGAGCCGCATCATGTTCTCGGCTAAGTATGTGCTCTAATCTTACTTGCTTGCGATAAAAACTAAAAAGGAGACCTTAGGTCTCCTTTTGCATTAAGCGAGTCACATATGTGTAGCGCTTAATCTAATAGATTGTTTTCGCGAACATATTGTTCGAAATCTGTGCAGCCACCAACGTGTTTTTCATCGACAAAAATCTGCGGTACGGTTTCAACTGGCTTACCGACAGTTTTCTCTAAATCTGCTTTAGAGATGCCTTCTGCGTGGATATCGACATATCTGAACTTAAAGTCATCACGTTTTTCAACGAGTTGCTCAGATAATTGCACAGCACGAACGCAATAAGGACAGCCTGGACGGCCAAAAATAACAACGAACATAATAGCTCCTTAGGATTACTTTAGTCGTTTTATACCATAGGCCTAAGTGAATTGATAATGTCAGCCGAGTTTATTTTCAGTTTGATAGCGGCCTTGATAATCAAAATAGCTTTCGAGCAGATCCCAGCCTTTTTTATGTTTCTTCAGCAGCAAGAGATCCGGCATACGGAATTTATCCGCGTCGCTGATTAACTCTGCCACTTTAGTGTACTTTTTCGGTTTTAATCCCGGCGTACGGCCATGGGGAAAGATGAATAAGGCATATAGGGCTCGCCACTGGGCCGGCGTTTGCAATTTAAAGCGGCGATTGAATTCATTGCCGTCGATATCGAGGTATTGCACTTTCAGATTGCCATCATCGTCGATGAGGCTCATATGTTGGCAGCGGAATAAATGATGGTGTTGTTGGCTGAGCACTTGGCGTAGGCGTTTATCGGGATCGATGAGGGTCGATTGGCAGTGCTGGCAAATGCGTGCGGCGATATCGTTCTCTTCACCGCAATCAGGGCAAGATTTAGATCTAAATCGAAAGTCGCACTGCTGCTTTTTACCATGCTGTTCGACTATGCCCTGACAACGGCGACCAAAGTGTTCGATAATGTCGCCATCATCGCCCGTGAGTCCCCAGAAAATATTGGCAAAATCACATACTGGGCAATGCACTTGCACGGGTACCGATTTACTGTTGGGTTTCGCTTGCCCGACCTCAGGAAAATACAAGTCATAACCATTGGCAGCATAGTCGATGATAAGACAATCTTTTTTACCTTCAGCGATGCGTAAACCACGGCCGATCATTTGTTGAAACAGACTGACTGAGGCGGTAGGGCGCAAAATTGCAATCAAATCCACATGGGGCGCGTCGAAGCCTGTCGTCAACACAGCCACGTTGACCAAAAACTTAAGCTCTTGGGCTTTAAAGCGTTCAATCGTCGCATCTCGTTCATTGTCGTGCGTTTGTGCCGTGATAATGGCGCTCTGTGCAGCATGAGCTTGGTTGAGCAGGCCAAAAATCTCATTGGCGTGGCGCACCGTTGCCGCGAAGATGATAATGCCTTTTCTATGTTGGCCCAGTTCAATGAGCTGTTTCACTATCGCGGTAGTCGCGCGGCCGTAATGCCCCAGTAAATCGTTAACGTCGGCTTCGGCATATTCCCCATTCTCGTTGGCTTTGAGTTGGCTGAAATCGTACTGGGCACTTAAGCCATCAAACAGGGTTGGCGCTGTGAGGTAACCTTGTTTAATGAGTGGCCTGATGGGCAGTTCGAACACACAATGTTCGAACACAGCATGTTCGGGAGACCCCACTTTGCCGTGATAGTGTTGCTGATAAATCCAGCCAGTGCCAAGGCGATAGGGCGTAGCGGTGAGGCCGAGCAATCTTAATTGGGGATTTTTCGTGCGTAAATGATTGAGCACTTGTTGATATTGGCTGGTTTTTTCTAGGCTGACTCTGTGGCATTCATCAATAATCACTAACGAGAACGGCTGATCGAACTGCATTAACCCCCGCGCTGCCGATTGAATGCTGGCGACGACGGTTTTCCCCTCAGTGGCTTTTTGATTGAGTCCCGCCGCATAGATACTGGCTTGTGCCGTGAGTAGGCCGACTTTCTCGGCATTTTGAGCGACTAATTCTTTCACGTGGGTGAGTACTAAAACCCTGCCTTTGGCGATGCGCGCCAGTTCGGCGATCACTATGCTTTTGCCGGCGCCTGTGGGCAATACGAGTACGGCGGAAGCTTGGCTTTGCCTAAAATGGGCGATGGCGGCATTAACCGCTTGCTGTTGATAGTCTCTGAGTTTGACTGACACGCTGATAAAAATCTATGCTGAATAAAAGTGAGGTCGCAAGCTTAACATAACAGGTAAAAAAAATGCCCCTGGTTGGAGGGGCAAGCTAGAGAAAGGAGCAATCACACACTCTCTCAACAGGGTTCACTGTTAACCTGAGGTTTAAAAAGGGAGGTTCAGGTTACGCTTAGCCTATTGGGCATAGACTAAGCGTTGTGGACGTTGTTCGTCACTCGGATATTACTCAGTACGATTCAAGCGTGATTCAATCAAGGTCTCGATCACAGCTGGATCGGCCAAGGTTGATGCATCCCCTAAGTTGGTCACTTCGTTAGCGGCAATCTTACGCAGGAAGCGGCGCATGATCTTGCCCGAACGTGTCTTAGGTAAGCCCGTCGCCCATTGGATGAGATCTGGTGTTGCCAGCGCACCAATTTCTTTACGAACCCATTGACGCAGCTCTTGTCGTAGCTCTTCGGTTTCTTCAGTGCCGCGGGTTAGCGTGACGTACGCATAAATACCTTGGCCTTTAATATCGTGTGGGTAACCAACTACTGCTGCCTCGGCGACCAGTTCGTGTGATACCAGCGCACTTTCGACCTCTGCAGTACCTAATCTGTGGCCGGATACGTTGATTACGTCATCGACGCGGCCAGTGATCCAGTAATAACCATCTTCATCGCGGCGGGCACCGTCACCGGTAAAATACATGCCACGGAAGGTTTTAAAGTAGGTCAATACAAATCGTTCGTGGTCGCCATACACAGTCCGCATTTGGCCCGGCCAAGAGTCGAGTAACACTAAGTTACCTTCGTTCTCACCTTCTAAAATATTCCCCATGTTATCCACTAAGGCGGGTTGAACACCAAAGAACGGACGGGTCGCTGAGCCTGGTTTAGTGTCGGTCGCGCCTGGTAGCGGCGTGATCAAAATACCGCCGGTTTCAGTTTGCCACCAAGTATCGACGATAGGGCAATGTTCATGACCTATGACTTCATGGTACCAACGCCACGCTTCTGGGTTGATAGGTTCACCTACCGAGCCCATGATCCTCAGACTGCTACCATCGAACTTATCGAAGTGTTGTTTGCCTTCGGCCATCAGTGCGCGAATTAGCGTTGGCGCAGTGTAAAGAATGTTTACCTTATGGCGGTCAATCATTTCGCCTAAACGGGCAGGGCTTGGATGATTCGGAACACCTTCATGGATAAGCACAGTCGCACCATTGGCGAGTGGGCCGTAAACCATATAAGAGTGGCCTGTGATCCAACCCACATCGGCGGTACACCAGTACACTTCGCCCGCTTTGTAGTCGAACACATATTCATGGGTCATAGACGCATAAACCATGTAGCCACCAGTGGTGTGCAATACGCCCTTGGGATTACCGGTTGAACCTGAGGTATACAGCAGGAATAACGGCGCTTCGGCATCCATTTCCTCTGGTTGGCAGTACTCAGATGCGGTTTCCATCAGTGAGTGCCACCACACATCTCGGCCTTCGACCCAATCCACTTTGCCGCCCGTGCGTTTAAGCACTATGACTTTCTCAACCGTAGTAACATCAGGGTTTTTTAAGGCATCATCGATGTTGCGTTTCAATGGAATAGCACGGCCACCGCGCATACCTTCATCGGAGGTAATGATGACTTTTGATTTGCCATCAATTACGCGAGAGGCGATAGAATCCGGTGAGAAACCACCGAAGACCACGGAGTGCACAGCGCCGATACGGGCACAGGCGAGCATAGCCACTGCGGCTTCTGGCACCATAGGCATGTAAATCGTGACTATGTCACCGCGGCGCACGCCTTGGCTGCGTAATGCGTTTGCGAATTTACACACCTCTGCATGTAATTCACCGTAGGTGATTTTGCGTTGTTCGCTGGCGTTGTCGCCTTCCCAAATAATCGCCACACGATCACTGTGCTCGGCTAAGTGACGATCTAAACAGTTGGCAGAAGCATTCAGGGTGCCGTCGTAAAACCAGTTGATCGATAAATTATGATCATCAAAAGAGGTTTTTTTAATTTTGGTATAGGGTTTTATCCAATCAATACGCTTGCCGTGTTCTCTCCAGAAACCTTCAGGATTGACAATCGACTCTTGGTACATTGTTTTATATTTATCGTTGTTTACAAGTGCATTGGCAGCGATATTGCCGGAGACTTTATAGAGAGACTGCGAGCTCATAGGGCTTCCCTTTTGAAAAATTGCGTGGACTGAGTATGGTATGCAAGGGGGCGGCAACTCCATTAGACCTTGGTCTAGTTTTAAATTTTCCTTTATATTTAGTCTGTTGCATTAAAAATCCGGCTAGATTTTAGACAGGTTTTATCGCACAATAATCAGAAAAAAGAGCAAAGTATGAATTTAACCTTAGTCGTCGCCGTTATTGCCGTCTGTTATGTCTCGCTTTTATTCCTATTAGCGTGGGGGGCGGAGCGTTGGTTTAGCCGGATCACCAAAAAGCTACAGGTCGGTATTTATGGCCTGAGCTTAGCGGTCTACTGCTCTTCGTGGAGTTTTTTAGGCACAGTCGGCCAATCGGCTAAGGATCTCTGGTCTTTTTTACCGATTTTTATCGGCCCCATTCTGATTTTCACCTTAGGTTTTGGCATGTTACGCAAGATGGTATTAGTGTCTAAGGCACAAAATATCACCTCAGTGGCCGACTTTATTGCCGCCCGATACGGCAAATCCCAAACCTTAGCCGCCTTAGTCACCTTAATCGCCTTGTTTGGCATCATGCCCTATATCGCCCTGCAGCTTAAGGCGATGGTGTTCAGCCTTAACCTGTTTCAACCCGCAGACGATCCCCTCGATGGCGTGACAATTCCGTTACTGATCACGTCTTTATTAGCCATATTTGCCATTTTATTTGGTACCCGCAAACTCGATGCCACCGAGCATAATCCCGGCATGATGCTCGCGATTGCCTTTGAGTCTCTGGTGAAGCTCGCCGCATTTTTATTGGTCGGCGTCGTCATTAGTTTTGGGGTGTTCGATGGTTTTGGGGATATTTGGCAGCAGGCAAATGCGCAGTCGCTGATCAATTATCCCAATCCCCGTATCGAAGCCCTAATGCCTGAGTTACTTGTCGGAATGGCGGCGTTTTTGTGTATGCCAAGGCAGTTCCATGTGATGGTGGTGGAATGCGCCGATGAGTCTGTGCTGTCAAAGGGACGTTGGTTGTTTCCTATCTATTTAGCGCTTTTTGGTTTATTCGTTGGGCCGCTCGCCTTGGCGGGGAAGATCATCCTCGGCGATTCTGTGTCGGCCGATACCTATGTGATTAATTTGCCACTCGCCTTAGATCAACCTTTGCTGGCGGTGATTGCGCTGCTGGGCACACTTTCGGCGGCAACTGGCATGGTGATAGTGGCTGTGGTGACTATCAGTGTGATGGTGAGTAACGAATGGCTGGTGCCTGTGATGCTGCGTACGGGCCATATTCGCGAGAAAAACTTCAGTCAGTTCTCGCACCTGTTACTAAATGCCCGCCGCTTAGCCATAGTGATTATTCTTGGGCTAGGTTATGGCAGTTATCTTGCCTTAGCCGACAGTGATTCTTTATCCCATCTCGGCATGTTGTCCTTTGGCGCTTTCGCCCAATTAGCGCCTGCCTTAGTGGGCGGGCTTTATTGGAAGCACGGCAATCGTGCTGGGGTATTTTTAGGGCTCGGCGTGGGCTTTACGTTGTGGTTTTACATTATGTTGCAGGGCATGACAGATGTGCAAAGTTCATCAGCGTTAGTATCTGGAGTCACGGGTGAGATAGGTTTGCTAGATGCGATAACGCCCAATGTGCGTGATGCACTGACGGCACTTTTTGCCAATATCGCCTGTTATATTTTGGGATCGATTTGGTTTAGGGCGGGTGTGGCCGAGCGTATTCAGGCCAGTGCTTTTGTGAGCCCTGGCAAATTGAAGAACAGCGCCAATAAGAAAAATGGTCCGATTTCACAGCAGGATTTGCTGATTCTCGCCAGTCGATTCGTCAGCCCAACGCGCGCCTACGAGAGTTTTAGCCGTTTCTCAATTGACGCCGTAAAAAGTGATAGCTGGCATAAAGCAGCGCCGCCTGAGCTGATTTTCCACACAGAACGTTTATTAGCGGGCGTACTTGGCGCCTCAAGCGCAGCGCTGGTGATGGATTCTGTGCTGCAAGGGCGTGATTTGGCGCTGGATGAAGTGTTCAGTCTAGTGGATGAAGCGTCATCGAAAATCATGCTCAGCCAAGACATGCTGCGCGGCGCGATTGAGCATGCCTATGAAGGCATGAGCGTGATAGATAATGATCTCAATCTCGTGGCTTGGAATTATAAGTATGTGGAGTTGTACCAATATCCCGATGGATTCTTGCAGCAGGGTATGCCCATCAGCGAAGTGATCCGTTTTAATGCGTCGCGGGGTTATTGCGGTGAAGGGGAAATTGAACAGCAGGTCGCCCAGCGGGTACAGCATATGCGTAATGGCACGCCACACACTTCTGAGCGCCATCGCAGAGACGGTAAAGTGATTAAAATTCAAGGTAATCCCATGCCAGACGGCGGCTTTGTGATGACCTTTACCGACATTACTCAGTATCGCGAGCAGGAGCGCGCGCTGCTCGAGGCCAATGAAACCTTAGAAAGCCGCGTTAACGAACGTACCTATGAATTAGCCATGTTGAACAGCGAGTTACTGGAAGCTAAAGCGCAGGAGGAAATAGCCAACGCCTCCAAGAGTCGCTTCTTAGCTGCCGTTGGTCATGATTTAATGCAACCGCTGAATGCTGCAAGGTTGTTTACCGCATCTTTATCTCAGTATCCCAATTTAGATCGCGAGGCCAGAACCACCTTATCCCATGTGAACAGCTCGCTTAAGATCGCCGGCGAGTTGCTCACCGATCTGCTGGATATTTCTAAACTCGATTCCGGCATGGTGGATGTTAATCGTCGTGACTTTGCTATTTCTGAACTAATCAACGGCTTATCCGTAGAATTTGAGGCGATGGCAGCGGACAATCAAATCCGTTTTAAGATGATCCCATGTAGTGCGACCGTTAATTCCGATCCTTCACTGTTACGCCGAGTCCTACAAAACTTTTTAACCAATGCCTACCGTTACGCCCGTGGTGGCAGAGTCTTGTTTGGTTGTCGCCATCGCGGTCATTACCTTGAGATCCAAGTGTTAGATACAGGTTGTGGTATTGATGAAAAGGAAACCCAAGAAATTTTTAAAGAATTCAAGCGGCTGAATAATCCTAAGAGCAACAATGTCAGCGGATTAGGCTTAGGTTTAGCCATTGCCGATCGCATCAGTAAAGTGCTGGAACACGGTATTCAGGTTTCATCCCATTTAGGTCGCGGCTCGGTATTCTCCATTTGTGTGCCGCTCGGGGAGACTGTACGTCAGCCGCAAGTGAAGGCGTTGCCATCGCTGCTGCAGCCGTTATCGGGTATCAAAGTGTTGTGTATCGATAACGAAGAGGCGATTCTGGCGGGTTTAGAAAGTCTATTAAGTCGTTGGCAATGTGAGGTTATTTGCGCAAAAGATTTATCTGATGCACGCATTAAGCTAGGGCTGAAAGGCGTTGCGCCCGATATTGTGCTCGCCGATTACCACTTAGATGATGGCCAAAATGGCGTCGATGCGATGGACGGTATTCGTGCCCTGTATGGCAAAGACTTGCCCGGTATTTTGATCACCGCCAATACCCGCAAAGAGCTGGTGGAAGATGTGCAGCGCCGCGGCTATCACTATATGGCGAAAATGATAAAACCTGCGGCGCTGCGCGCCTTGATTTCGAGCTTAGTGAAATGAGCTGAGTCTGAGCAACTAAGTCTAATCAGCTTAGTTAAATCAGCTTAGTAAATCAGATTAGAAACATAAGTTGAGTGGCATCGGTACATTAGCCTGAAACCCAGATAATCCGAGTAGTTGCGATGCGGATTATCTGGATTAAACACTTCACTAGATACTGGTTTAGCACTTTGCAAGAGAAAATAGGCTAGAGGTTTGTTATCGTTGCTTCGTTCATCCCCAACCAAATGAATGATCAGAGTTTGAAAACAGCGAGTTTGCTGTTTAAATTCAGAGATAACTCCGCCAAACTTTCACTTTCTTGGGCGAGATAGGTTGCCGATTCGGAGACTTCGAGCGCTGAATTATTAATCCCGCACACGTTTCTGTTCATGTCTTCAGCGACCACACTTTGCTCTTCTGCGGCGGTAGCGATATGGGTTGCCATGTCACTCACATGTTTGATATGGGTAACGATAAGCGATAAATCACCTCCCGCTTTTGCCGATTGACTCACACTGTTTTCTGCTAAAGCTCGGCTTGCATCCATTGCTTTAGCGGCGCTTACGGCCCGTTGTTGCAATAATGAAATCGTGTTCTGAATTTCTTCGGTCGATTGCCTAGTGCGACTGGCGAGTTGTCTCACTTCATCGGCGACCACAGCAAACCCTCGTCCTTGCTCGCCTGCGCGGGCGGCTTCAATGGCGGCATTCAGTGCGAGTAAGTTAGTTTGATCTGAAATTGCGCTGATCACTGAGGTCACTTCGCTGATCTGCATGACTTCCTCTTTGAGCATGTTCACTTGATCCGTCGCTTGCTCCACTTCTTTGGCAAGGGCATGGATTCCGTCCACACTGGCGTGGACATCTTGGTCGCCAAGGCCTGCTTCCCATGTGGCTTCTTTGGTATCTTTGGCCGTGCTCTCCGCATTATTCGCCACATCGGCGATAGTTGCGCTCATTTCATTCATGGCGGTGGCGAGCTGGGCAAGCTGATCCCGCTGATTATTCACCGCTTGATTGGTTTCCTCCGCGGTTGAGGCGATACGAGCCGAGGCCTGGGCAACATTATCAGCGCTATGACTTGCTTCCAGTAAGGTGCTACGAATCGAGCCAATACTTTGGTTGATGTTATGGGCTAAGGTGCCAAGCTCGTCTTTACCATAGACCTTTAATTGCGTGGTTAAATCCCCCTTTGTGATGGCGAGCATCGCCTGATTTACATCATCCAGTGGCCGAGTAATAGAGCGGCTAATGGCATAACCTAGCCAAGCCATAAGCACAATAATGACAAATGTAATACCACCCATGGTGAGGTATTCATGCCAAATGGTGGCTTCGATATCTTGGAGTAACATACCTGAGCCTAAGATCCAGCCCCAAGGTTTAAATCCCATGACGAGTGAGATTTTTTGCGCCGATTTTCCATTAGCTGTCATCCAGCGGTATTCGACTAGGCCTTGTTTGCCATCACGGCCGAGTTCGACCATTTTGTACCAGTAGTTTTCTTCGCCTTGATTGCCCATCTGTTGCCCAACCAATTCTCTTTTGATGGGATGGACGATGACGCGCCTCGATTCATCAATCACAAATAAGTAGTTATCACCATCAAAGCGCATGTCGTTCAACATGTCCTTAGCGGCCTGCTGTGCTTGCTCTAAGGGCAGTGATTGGGATAACGCTTGAATGCGGCTGCTGGCGAGGGACAATACGGCATTAAGCCGTGCTTCACGCTCCATCATCAGATTATGCTTTAAAGCACTAACTGAAATAATGAGCAAAATTAAGGCGCCTGCGAGGGCGATGATGAGCTGTAATGCGAGTTTGCGATTGACGGCTATGTCAGCGAGTTTGAACATATGATCTCCATGTCTTGGTGTTGCTATTTAAGCCATTCCTCAGCTCAATTTGTTGGCGGATATTGGCGAAAGATGTGCGGGAAAACATTAGCGATATAAGCATTGCTGGCTTTGGAAAAATGTCCAGTTGCTAGATTAAATTAATGGGCTAAATTGCGTAGTTTTAATGGAAATTGTGAGCAACGTTGCAATTGCAATCTTAGCGCTTTTAGCTATCGAGAGGATGCGAGGTTTGTATTCTGGGTAAGACTGCCGAGTGACTTAACACCGCTGCTTAGTTTAAACCCCTGCGCACTTTTAACGATGCGCAGAGGGTTATCTATTTGAAGGATGATTACGTTGAAGGCTTATGCTGTTGGTATTAACCGTGGCTGATAAGCTGTGGCTCGGCACAGGCGGATGATGCCTTAATGCTTGTTGCAACTAGCTTCATCGCACGGGTGAGTTGGCTTAATTGCGCCGGGCTAATCACATAGGGCGGCATGATATAGATAAGGTTAGCGAAGGGGCGAACCCACACGCCTAAATCAACAAATTGTTGCTGCAACTCTGCCGTGTTGACGGGTTCGTGCATCTCTAACACGCCCACTGCGCCGAGCACTCGCACATCTTTTACGCTGGGTAAGTTAATCGCATCTTTAAGTTCTAAGCGCATTTGCTGCTCGATAGCGGCCACTTGCGCTTGCCATTCATTGCGATTGATTAAGTCTACGCTTGCACACGCGGCCGCGCAGGCCAGCGGGTTACCCATAAACGTCGGCCCATGCATAAACACGCCGGCGGGAGATTGGCTGATTCCTTGGGCGACGTTATCGGTACATAGCGTTGCTGCTAGGCTGATGTAACCGCCCGTTAGCGCTTTACCTAAACATAAGATATCTGGAGTGATATTGGCATGTTCATAGGCAAACAGCTTGCCTGTGCGGCCAAAACCCGTGGCGATTTCATCTAAAATCAACAACACATCAAATTCATCACACAGGGCACGAAGACCCACTAAATAATCTGCGCTGTAGAAACGCATCCCGCCAGCGCCTTGCATGATCGGCTCTATGATCACAGCGGCAATCTCATGGTGATTAATGCTTAATATGTCGCGCATTGCGGTTAAATCATCGGCTTGTAAGGCTTCGCCAAAGGCGGTTTGTGGTGCAGGCACAAAGGATTGCTTAGTGACCGCATCGCCGAACATAGTGTGCATGCCACCTTCGGGATCGCACACGCTCATGGCGGCAAAGGTATCGCCGTGATATCCCTTCTTAACGGTAAGAATACGTTGTTTTAGCGGTAGCTCTTGATGTGCGATTTGTTCCTGCGAGCTTTGACCTTGCCAACTCTTTCCTTGCAAACTTTGACCTTGCCAATATTGCAGCGCCATTTTGATCGCCACTTCCACTGAGATAGAGCCAGAGTCGCATAAAAAGACTTTCGTCAGCGGCTCGCAGGTCATAGCGATAAGTTTTTTACACAGTTCAATGGCGGGCTCATGTGTGATGCCGCCAAACATTACATGGCTCAGCTGATGCAGCTGTTTTTCCATCGCGGTTAATATCTCGGGATGCGCATAACCGTGCACGCAGGCCCACCATGAGCTAGTGCCATCGACTAGCTTGCGGCCATCGACGAGTTCGAGCTCGCAGCCCTTTGCGCTATGTACACCAAAAACAGGAAGAGAACGGGGCATTGAGGTGTAAGGATGCCAAATATGGGCGCTATCAAAATCAAAATCGAGTAAATTGCGCATAAATGCTCACTAGGTTGGTGGTAAAGTAGCCATTAGTAAACTGAGTTCACTGGTTGGCGTTGACAGTTTAAGGGCTGAGGTTATCCTAGCCAAGATAAAAGACAGAATAAAAAGGGTGTTCAATGTCGCAGTTGCAAGTTCGTCATGATTGGAAGCGGGAAGAAATCGAAGCCTTATTTGCGCTGCCGATGAATGATTTGTTATTTAAAGCCCACAGCATTCACCGTGAAGTGTACGATCCCAATGAAGTGCAAATTAGCCGCTTGTTATCGATTAAAACCGGTGCTTGCCCTGAGGATTGTAAATACTGCCCACAGAGCGCCCGTTATGACACGGGTCTAGAAAAAGAGCGTTTGCTGGCAATGGAAACTGTGCTGACCGAAGCTCGCAGCGCTAAAGCCGCGGGGGCTTCTCGTTTCTGCATGGGGGCCGCTTGGCGTAACCCGAAAGAAAAAGACATGCCGTACCTTAAGCAAATGGTACAAGAAGTCAAAGCGTTAGGCATGGAAACTTGCATGACGCTCGGCATGCTTTCTGAAGATCAAGCGAACGATTTAGCCAGCGCAGGCTTAGATTATTACAACCACAATTTAGATACCTCGCCTGAATACTACGGCGATGTGATCACCACTCGTACCTATCAAAATCGTTTAGATACACTGACAAATGTGCGCGCCTCAGGCATGAAAGTCTGCTCTGGCGGGATTGTCGGCATGGGTGAAAAGGCGACGGATCGTGCAGGTTTACTGCAACAGCTGGCCAATTTACCGCAGCATCCTGATTCAGTGCCGATCAATATGTTAGTCAAAGTGGCAGGCACGCCGTTTGAGAAACTTGACGATCTCGATCCACTCGAGTTTGTGCGTACTATCGCCGTGGCGCGTATTTTAATGCCACTTTCGCGCGTGCGTTTATCGGCGGGCCGCGAAAATATGAGTGATGAACTGCAGGCCATGTGTTTCTTTGCTGGCGCCAACTCGATTTTCTACGGTTGTAAATTGCTGACCACGCCAAACCCAGAAGAAAGCGATGATATGGGGCTATTCCGACGTTTAGGTTTACGTCCAGAGCAGGGCGCTGCGGCAAAATTGGAAGAAGAAAGTGCAGTATTAGCCAAAGCGGCGGCCTATCAAGATAAGTCATCGGCACAATTCTATGACGCGGGTGCTTTGTAAGAATACTGAGTTCATGTCATCTGACTGAATAACAGTCAATCCTGTTGGTCGCAGTCTGTTTTGACTGCGGCTGATAGGATTATTCAATGTGCTCCATTTCTAAGGCAACCGTCTTAAACCGAACACTCATAGGGCAACTATTGTTGAGACCATTGTTGAAACAGTCATTTTTCAGTCAGTCATGCTTGAGGCTAAATCGATGAGTTCTCTGCTTGAGACTAAAATTGCCGCCCGTCAGCACGCTTTGCGTGAGCAAGGATTACTGCGACAACGTAAGGTGCTGGGTGTCGATCACGCCCTTAACACCAACGCATCCACTTCGAGTCCGCGCTTTGTGTTCGAAGGTCGCGCCTATGTCAATTTCAGCAGTAATGATTATTTAGGTTTATCCCGCGTACCTGAACTTGTAGAAGCCTTGCACCTTGGCGCACAAACCTACGGTGTGGGCAGCGGCGCATCGCCCTTAGTGACAGGATACAGTGACGCACATTTGGCGCTGGAGCGTGAACTTTGCGACTTAACGGGACATGAAGCGGCATTGTTATTTTGCTCGGGCTTTAGTGCTAATACGGCGCTGATGAAAACCCTGTTTGATCAGCACGATATTGTGGTTGCCGACAAACTCGTACATGCCTCCATTATTGATGGTTTGCAAGATAGTGGCGCGCAGCTGAAACGTTTTTTACACAATTCCTTAGAAAGCGCTGAGCGGTTACTCGCTCGACATCAGACATCGGCGTTAATCACTGAAAGCGTGTTTAGCATGGACGGAGACTGCGCGCCGATTTCTGAGTTATCGGCGCTTTGTCGCCAACACAATGCTTGGTTGATTGTCGATGATGCCCATGGTTTTGCGGTGCTCGATGGCTATAAAAAGGCTGAGGCCGCCAAGCTTATCGATGTGCAAGTGGTGACCTTTGGTAAAGCCTTAGGTTGCCAAGGCGCGGCCGTGTTGGGGAGCCAAGCGCTGATCGATTTTTTGGTCAGTAACGCCCGTGAATACATTTACTCGACCGCTTTATCGCCCGCCAATGCGGCGCTAGCCTTAGCCGCGACTCAGTACAGCACAGCACATCCCGAGTTACAGCAAAAACTGCTTGAGAATATTACGCTATTCAAACGGTTATGCCGCGAGGCTAATGTACCCCTTTTAGGTTCAGATACCGCGATTCAGCCGCTGATCATTGGGGATGCGTTGCAAACCCTGCAAGTGGCCGAGGAGTTAAGGGCTGCAGGAATTTGGGTTGGCGCGATTCGCCCGCCGACCGTGCCTATAGGCTCTGCGCGTTTACGTATTACTTTAACGGCAGCTCACGCCGCGGAAGATATCGCAACGTGTGTTGCGCAATTAGCTCAAGTGCTCAGTCGCGTCGGTGTGCCGCTTGTGACTGAACGACAAGCTGCGGATGATCACAGATAAATGTACGCTATAGAACGCGTTATTCTATTGAATTTTAAGTTTTTATGGTTGAGTGTTAACTGCAATGCCAAGCCCGATTAAATCCAGCAAGCCTAAATCTTGCGAGTTAACATCTTACGAGTTGAATGTGAGCGAATCTGCTGTAATGCAAGCTTTTGAAAAACTAGCTGTCGGAAAAAGAGCAATTGACAAAGAATCCTATGTTCACGGCGCTCAGATTGCGGAACGATTCTCCGCGGCGGCCCATAGTTATCAAGACCATAATCAGTTACAGCGTCTGAGCGCCGCCAGTTTACTCAGTGAGTTTACCGCCAAAGGTCATCTGTTAGATATTGGCGCAGGCCCTGGGACAGATTTTGCGGCGTATCACTGTGCGCATCAATCTGCACATCACTCAGATCATGAATCGGCACATCAATCAGGGTGTCAATCAGCACATCATTCTGAGCATGGTTCGATACAAAATCCACCGACAGCTGTGTTTGCTGTGGATATCGCCCTTGGCATGTTGCATAAGCTAAAACAATCTTATCCCGATTATCACGGCGTTTGTGCCGATGCCGAGTGTTTACCCTTTGTCGATGGTTGCATCGATGTGATTTATTCGAATCTGGCTTTGCAGTGGTGTGCGAATTTTCCCGCCGCGGTAGCTGAAATGGCGCGCGTATTGAAGCCGGATGGCGAGTGTCATTTGAGCTTAGTGGCGCAGGGCAGTTTGAATCAATTAGCCGAATTAGGCTTAAGAGTAAATGACTTTTCGACGCTGGAGGCGCTAAAAGCGTCATTTAAACTCGATACATGGCAGTTCTTAGAGGTGCAGCTCATTCCTATGACAGTGCATTTTGATACTCTCAAAGCATTGCTCTATTCCATCAAAGGGGTGGGCGCCTCGGTGCAATCGGCCAGTGCAACCCATTCAACTAGTTCAATCAGTTCAGCCAATTCAATCAGTTTAGATAGTTCAACGATTCAGTCAGCAGGAGAGGTTGCTGGCGCAACAGCCGCTGCAGAACCTGCTCTGCGATTGCGCGGTCGCCAAGATTGGCAGGCAATGCAGGCCAAAGCCGAATCCTTACGTGTACCCCAAGGTTTGCCATTAACCTACCAGATAGTGCAGATACGTGCTCGGCGCGGGATGTAACAGTTTCACACTATGTTTTAGCTACAACAATATTCATGCACACATACTTAGCATTGATTAGCGATAGGGACTTTGATTTGTGGACTTGTGGATTTAAAGGTCTACAGGTTTGCGTTTTAGCTTTATGGAGAGTGCACTTCACAAAAGTGCACTCAGTAGCGACAGATAAGGATCTAATATGTTTTTTGTAACAGGTACAGATACCGACAGTGGTAAAACCTTAGTTTCATCGGCGCTGTTAACCGCAGTAAACCGTTTGGGCGCGATAGCCAGCGCTGACTCGGCTGTGAGTATTTTGGCTTCTAACACGCTGTCTACCTTAGGTGTTAAGCCCATCGCCTCGGGCTGTGCGCAAACCTCCGAAGGCTTACGTAATGCCGATGCGCTGCAACTTATGACGTCATCTTCACTAAAACTGGCCTATTCCGCCATCAATCCTTTTACCTTCGAGCCTGCGATTGCGCCGCATATTGCTGCCGCCCAAGTGGGCGTGGGTTTAGCGCCTGAAGTCATTATCGAAAGCTTGGATTTAGCAGCGTTTGCTCAAGCGGATTTTTGTTTGATTGAGGGCGCGGGTGGCTGGCGTTTACCCTTAGGTGATGGCCGATATTTATCGGAAGTGGTACAGAAATTAGAACTGCCAGTGATACTCGTAGTGGGCATGAAACTCGGCTGCTTAAATCACGCACTGCTGACTCAAGAGGCGATATTGGCTGATGGGCTTAAGATTGCTGGCTGGGTTGCCAATTGTGTCGACCCGAATATGCGTATGTTTGCGGAAAACTTGGCGAATCTTAAAGAGATGATGTCAGCACCTTTCCTCGGCTGTGTGCCTTTTCTTGATGATCCCAGTGCTGAAAATGCCGCCGATTATCTTGATACTTCGCCGCTTTTTCAAAGCGCAGAGGCTAATACACAACCAGTGCCTAACTAATGCTTAGCCGCTTAATACTTTCATCTAAGTGCTATCGTAATGTTTTGAGACCAAAAGCCTCACATTAGGTGAGGCTTATTTCTATCAAAGGCTGCCGATTAATGTTCGCAAATGAGTGACTGAACATTAACGCTAAGCGTCGCTATTAGCGATTGATCTGTTGCTTCAATGCCGTTGAGGCTTTAAAGCTGGGCTGATTGTAGCCGTCGATTTCGATGCTTTCGCCCGTTTGTGGATTACGGCCCGTTTTAGCGACATGGTATCTCAATTCAAAGGTGCCAAATTGTGGCAGGTAGATTTTTTCACCTTCGCTTAAGGCGATGTGGATCTGTTGCAAAATCTGCTCAACCACAGGTTTAGTGCTCGCTTGCGATGCATTGAGCTCGGCGGCAATACGTTGGATAAGTTGTCCTTTGTTCATAGAAACCTCTGAAGTCAGCTTAGGTTCAATCGAAGGGGAGTTATAACAAGCTCGCCTTAAGATTGAAAGCCATAGCCAGCTTAGCGCGGTCGAGTGGTGTTTTATTGACTGGCTTGTAACTTTATTGAAAACAGAGTGTTGGTATATTGAGCGGTAATCTTGTCGGTTTTGAGTGCTTGTCAGTTTTGAGTCGAAAACTTAAGCGCAACTGGGTTGCGCTTAAGTCATGAGCTGCATTATTCAACGGCTGGCTTATGTGAGGCCAACTTTTTAAAGTTCGCCTATGAAAAGAGCGTTTCTTCCAGAGTGCGGCCTTTCAGCAGCATCTTATATTGCCACTGATGTTGGTTGAAAAGGGTAAATAGGCGCATTTCAATATCACTGTTCTGTGCTTTTTCTGCATCCGTGGCAAGCTGGATAATAAACACTTTGCTCTGTTTTGAGCTGACGTTCACCACGCCCGCCAGTTTCACCACTTCCGCTTGCAGCACCTCACTGTCACAAGTTTGCATGGTTAACGTTAGGTAATCACTGTCGGTCGATGCATGCATAGACACGGCTTGGCTCAGTTGGCCCTTATCTAAATACAACACCTGATCGCACAGCTTTTCGAGCTCATCGAGATTATGCGAGCTGATCATAAAGGTCGTGGTGGGCGATAGGGCTTTGACCAGCTCGCGGACTTTTTTCGCATTGGCAGGGTCGAGTCCCGCCGTCGGCTCATCCAATAACACTAATTCTGGCGAGCCAATGAGCGCCTGCGCAATCGATACGCGTTTACTCATACCGTGGCTAAGACTGGGTGGTTTTTGCTCGGCGACGTCAGCCAAATCGACTAAGGTCAATACGCGAATGGCCTCTTGTCTGGCTTGTTCAACGCCCATGCCCTGCAAACGCGCGAAAAAGCTTAATTGGCTAACAATGGTCAAATTGGGATCGAGCACCGCATCCTGGGGTAAAGCGGCAATTTTACCTAAAAGTTTAGGGCTATTAGGCGCTTCACCGAGCAGGGTTATTGTCCCGGCACTTGGCGACATATAGCCGCATAACAGGCTAAAAAGCGTGGTTTTACCTGCACCATTGGGACCGACAAGGGCGATGGGTGCACCCGCTTCTAGGCTGAAGTTAACATCATTCAGCGCCTTTTTGCTGCCGTAAAGCTTTGACAGTCCTTGGCATTGGATCAGACTCATAGCGAGCTCCTTTGCATATACATTCTGCCGAGTAAGAGGGCCGCAGCGGTTTGGATTAGTGGAATGGGGGCATAAACTAAACTGTTGAGTCCATTGGTATTGAGCATGTCCGACAACTGAGCACCGGGTAATATCCATTGTAACTGAGCCAATACGTTAGATTGGCTGCCTAACACCATGATGGCGATGGAAATCACTGTCCATAAAATGGTCGCAAACACCATAGCTTGGCGTGCCGTGCGCGCATACAGGGACAATAAGGTCATCACTGCCGTGTAGGGCAAGATCACTATGATGAGGTTAAGGCCAACTAAGGCGCCAGAGGTTAACGCTGGTAAAAAAAGCTGGCTGTCACGGCTGAGCGCGAGGGCGACAGTGGCGATAATCGTCAATAGGATCAGCAAGCCTTGGATCAGAATTTGGCCGAGAAAACGCCCGAACAATAAGCTGTCACGGCTAGTGCGCAGGGTTAAAAAGCGCAGTGTGCCACGGGTTTTATCGGAAGAGAATTGATCGGCGGCGATCAAAATACTGAACAGTGGGAATAAATACAGCGCAAAGCACCAAAACACCGCCATTTCGGCTACAGGCCACTCAAAGAGCACGTTGAGGGTATTGGCCCCAAATAAGCTGTCGATGACATCTTTTACATTGGGCTGCAATAACATCGCCGATGCGCTTTGAATGGGATAAAGCAGGAGTACGCCCCACACTAAACCAAAGGCGACCAAGGCGATGATCCCTCGGGTATTAAATAAAAATTTACGCAGTTCAAACATGGCGATAATAAGCATGTTGTTGAAACTGCTGGGTGGATTATTGGTCATTTGCTGTCTCTATTATTCTTGACGCTATGATTAGCTTTAAAAGACGATTAACTCAACGAGGCGATTAACTCATCGAGCTTTTGCGTCAGTTCAGCCACCTGTTGCTCAAGCTCTGTCACTCTTTGGGTTAATTCATGCGGCTCAGCAGCCAAAGACACTGCGACATGGGCGGCACTATGGTTGGTAGTCTGGCTGGCAGTATGAGTATTATCTGGCTGCGCAGTTTCGAGCTGCGACGAGGCGGCAGAGAATAATTCCACATAACGGGATTCGCGGCGACCGGCTTCTCTGGGCAACTGTTTTAAGAAAGGTTTTTCGCGGCTCATTAATTGGCGGATGCAATCTTCCACTTCGATCACGTCTTTAAATTCGTGTAGGCGATTACTGCGAGTGCGCAGTTCTCCTGGCGTTTGTGGACCACGTAATAGCAACAAACAGACGATGGCGAGTGCTGCGGAGGACAGTTGAAGTTCACTGAATTCGGTATTGCAGAATCTGTGCTTGTATTTCACGACGCGGCTGCCGAATCCCGACTGTTCGCTGATCAAACGTTTCCGATTTAGGGAATCAACGGCGATTTGCACTTGGGTTTCACTGAGTTCGAGTACCGGCTCGCGACTGGTTTTTTGATTGCAGGCTAAGGTCAATGAGTTTAGCGAGAGAGGATATTGCTCTGGGGTGGTGATTTCTTTCTCAAGCAGGCATCCGATGACTCTGGCTTCGTGTAACGTGAGTTCCATATAAGCTCCAAAGAAAAAAGCATGGCTTTGTTTATAACAGAGCCATGCTTAATATCCTAGGAGTTGTCAGTCAAACTTTGCCTTAGTGGCGGTAAACTGTACAATTTTAACGCTAAGTACTGAACAGAGTTGATTATTCTGCTGTTTCAGTTAAACGCAGGCCATCATTATCTATACTCAGTTGACCATTCTTAAATAAGCCACCTATGGCTTTTTTGAAGGCTTTTTTACTCATACCAAGCTGATCGTAAATGATTTCAGCATCGGTTTTATCAGTCAGAGCTAAGAAGCCGCCAGCCTGTTTGAGTTTGATCAGAATGATGTGGGCGTGCTTATCTAATTCTTGTTTACTGCCTTGTTGCAGCACAAGATCAATTTTACCATCACGGCGCACTTGTTTGATGAAACCTTTGAGTCTTTGGCCGAAACGCAGTTTTTGGAACACTTCGTTTTCGTAAATCACGCCCCAATGGGCATGATTAATAATGGCTTTGTAGCCTAAATCTGTGGTGCCGCCGATATATAAATCGACCTGCTCACCGACAATGTACTCTGGCTCTGTCTTATCGAGGAACTTATCGATTTTTGATGAGGCCATGATGCGTTCATCGGCGCGGTTAGCGTGCACATAAACCAGATAAGAGCGACCTTCTTCGATAGGCTTGTGTTGCTCACCAAAGGGCAGCAATAAGTCTTTATCTAAGCCCCAGTCTAAAAAGGCGCCATAAGGACCGGTTGCAACGGCTTTTAAATAGGCAAATTCACCTACCTGTGCCAATGGACGGCGCGTGGTGGCAATCACGATATCTTCAGAATCTAGATACAGAAACACGTCAAGCAGATCACCGACTTGGCAGTCTTTTGGGGTGACTTTGTTTGGCAGCAGTACTTGCCCTAATTCGTGGGCGTTTAAATACACGCCAAAGCTGACTTGTTTTACAACCTCAAGTTTGCAGGTTTTACCTATCTGTACCATGGATCTCTCTGTGCATAATGGAATGTGATTCGGCTGCGATTATACACTTCGGTGCTGAAACTGCAGCATTATTGTCTTTGGGTTTTATCTTAGGGCGATTCAGCCGTTAATCATCACCGCTGTTTAGTTGGATGTTGGTAAGGGCTATGACAAGAAATGTGGTTGGAAAAGTGATGAGGATTGTTACTAGGAATGACCTCATATTGGTATCTGGGATTGTCTTAAGTTTTAAGGTGGAATTGCGCCTCGGTTTATGGCTTAGGTTTATGGCTTATTGGGGCTGAATTTTGCAATGTGATATTGAGCGCTAGGCTTTAGCCAATGACTGCACGTGGGCGGGGCTAAAGTGACACACAAAATGAAGGGTTATTTGCGGCAATAAATGTCAAAAAAGTTACAAAGGCTATTAAAAAATATTGAACAGACGAGTACGGCGTTCATGCGCTAACTAGCTAATATTATTCAGCTTAACGCTAATGCTCAGTAGGTGGTTGTTAAGCGGGTGTTTATTATATTTTAATGCAAAATATTAAATGAGATTCTTGCTTGCATTCTGTGACATTGCGCGGTTTAATTGCGCCGTTCAACGACTTCGCTCGTTAGAGACATTACAAATATTACGTGAGTAGTAAAGGTTTTATGGTTCAGCAGTCATTAACCGTGTAATTGACAACATATCGAATTACATGGGGTTAAGAGGGTTTTTATTAGCTAATGCACAAGCATCCATTTTTTGCACTTTGCCTAAAAGTGTCACAATGCCAACGCTCGATTGTCGTGCCATACGATGATACTGGCCTTAAGCATCTCACGTTGATCCGCATCAATTCTGGCCGCGAAGAAGCCAATAGTCCCCTGTTAAAATAATCTTGCCTAGAGATAAGCTGGTTTGGCGTTTTCGCTAGTTCGGTGTTGTCGGTTTTCTACTTGTGTTATCGGTTTCTGAAGGTCTTAACTTCTTTCGAACGTCTTTAAGCTGCTTATTAGCTTGATGTTTTAAGGATACGACTCAGGACTTCATTCGGCTTTTTGACGGTATTTGCGGCCTTTAGCCTTAAGATAAATGCAAGCGAGTCAAGTAAAGATAGCTTTACTGGGAGAAGGGAATAAGCTTCTTCATCAATATGATAGGATATAGTGCGTTAAGATGAATTGTCTCTTGCGCTATTAATGAAAATCGCGGCAATGTCACTTACACTAGCGTGACGTTGCGGCATTAAGTAGAAGGTAAAATCTACCTTCGTGTATGTCAGGTAAGGTGTCCCTTTGCCTGGGTTTGTCGAACGGGCGGTTGTGCTATTAAGTCATAACCGTTTAACCCATTTTTTAATAGACGGGCTAAATAATAATGAATGATTGGTCTATTGATGATGCTCGTGCTGGGTACAATGTTACTCACTGGAGCCAAGGTTTTTATGGGATCAGCGATCACGGTGAGGTGACAGTGTCACCGGACCCAAAAAATCCTGATTACAAGATTGGCTTAAATGAGCTAGCCAAAGACATGGTTAAAGCGGGCGTCGCTTTGCCTGTACTAGTTCGTTTTCCGCAGATCCTGCACCACAGAGTGAACAGTTTGTGCCAAGCATTCGACCAAGCGATACAGAAGTACGAGTATCAGGCGGACTATTTGCTGGTTTACCCGATTAAAGTAAACCAACAGCAAACTGTGGTGGAAGAGATCCTGGCGAGTCAGGCATCAAAAGAAGTACCACAACTGGGTTTAGAAGCGGGCAGTAAGCCTGAGCTGATGGCTGTGTTAGCCATGGCGCAAAAAGCCAGTTCAGTCATTGTATGTAATGGTTATAAAGATAATGAATATATCCGTTTAGCACTGATTGGTGAAAAGTTAGGCCACAAGGTTTACATCGTTTTAGAAAAATTGTCTGAACTGAAAATGGTGTTAGCTGAATCTAAACGTTTGGGCGTTAAACCGCGTTTAGGTTTGCGTGCGCGTTTAGCATTCCAAGGCAAAGGCAAATGGCAAGCAAGCGGCGGCGAGAAGTCTAAGTTTGGTCTATCAGCTGCGCAAATTTTGCTGGTTGTTGAACAGCTAAAGCAAAACGATATGCTGGATTCGTTGCAATTGCTGCATTTCCACTTAGGTTCGCAAATTGCGAACATCCGTGATATTCGCCAAGGTGTGAGTGAAGCGGGTCGTTTCTACTGTGAACTACGTGAATTAGGCGCAAGCGTTAACTGCTTCGACGTCGGTGGTGGTTTAGCGGTAGATTACGATGGCACACGTAGCCAAAGTAATAACTCGATGAACTATGGCCTGACCGAATACGCCAACAATATCGTTAACGTATTGACCGACATCTGTAATGAATACGAGCAGCCTATGCCACGTATTATTTCAGAGTCTGGCCGTTACTTAACCGCGCATCACGCTGTGCTGATCACCGATGTTATCGGTACTGAAGCCTATCAGCCTGAAGATATTCAACCGCCAGCGGAAGAGTCACCACAGTTATTGCATAACATGTGGCATTCATGGTCAGAGATCAGCGGCCGCGCCGATCAACGTGCTTTGATAGAGATTTATCACGATAGCCAAAGTGACTTACAAGAAGCGCATTCGCTATTTGCTCTTGGTCAATTGAGCTTGGCAGAACGTGCTTGGGCTGAACAAGCTAACCTGCGTGTGTGCCATGAAGTGCAAGGGCTATTGAGTGCGAAGAACCGTTATCACAGACCGATTATTGATGAACTCAATGAAAAGTTAGCCGATAAGTTCTTTGTTAACTTCTCATTATTCCAGTCATTACCCGATGCTTGGGGTATTGATCAAGTGTTCCCAGTATTGCCGTTATCGGGTTTAGATAAAGCCCCTGAGCGCCGTGCTGTGATGCTCGATATCACCTGTGACTCCGACGGTATTGTTGATCAATACGTTGATGGTCAAGGGATTGAAACTACATTGCCAGTACCAGCCTGGAGTGCGGATAGCCCGTACCTGATTGGTTTCTTCCTTGTGGGCGCATACCAAGAAATCTTGGGTGATATGCATAACCTGTTTGGTGATACTAACTCTGCGGTTGTTCGCATCGAAGATAACGGTGTGACTAACATTGAATCGGTATTGGCGGGTGATACTGTCGCTGACGTATTGCGTTACGTTAACTTAGATGCAGTGGCCTTTATGCGCACTTACGAAGAGTTAGTGAATCTGCATATTGCCGAAGATGAACGCGCACAAATTTTAGAAGAACTGCAAGTTGGCCTGAAAGGCTACACTTACTTGGAAGATTTTTCTTAAGATATTTTTCTTAAGATTTAGTGTGTTAAAATAAATCAGCCTAAGGTCACTTAGGCTGATTTTTGCTTTCTGGACGATATTTATTTATCGTTCGTGGGAGCCAAATTGGTATAAAGGATGTCGACAGCAAGGGCGCATAGCGTTTAATGGGGTTAAGGATTTGATGTTTTTTGAAGGCTCAGAAAAGAAACTTGAGATCATCGTGGCGGCGTCTGCGCTGAATTTACGCGAACTCGATGTGAGCTTTTGGTCAGCCTTAGTCAATTGTGCCCATGCCGAGATTTTGTCGCAGATTAGTAATGCTGACTGCGATGCTTACCTGTTGAGCGAATCCAGCTTATTCGTATGGCACGACAGATTTGTCATGCTCACCTGCGGCAATAGCACTTTAGTGGATGCCGCTTGTTATTTTATCGATGCGCTTGGCGTATCTGCGATGGCGCTGGTGAGTTATCAGCGTAAAAACGAATACCAAGCCCACCTGCAAGCCAGCAGTTTTGCCGATGATGTCGGCAAGCTGCGTCAGCGTATCGCGGGTAAGGCAATGAGAGTGGGGCATTTAGACAGTCACCATCATTATTTTTTCTGCTCTGACAGTGATTATCGAGCACCAAAGGATGATCAAACCAGTGAGCTGCTGATGTACCACATTCGTGGTGAATTGGCCGACAATCTTAATGGTGGCTCGCAAAGCAAAGCTGAAATTTGCGCCGCACTCGAACTTAACGATTTACTCCCCGAATTTGAGATTGACGCCCATTTATTTGACCCCTCAGGTTTTTCGATGAATGGCCTCTGGGGCAAATATTATGTCACCTTGCATATCACGCCCCAAAGCGAGAATGCCTGCGCTAGCTCCTATGTGAGCTTTGAAACGAATCTGGATTTAGCCCAGTATCCGCAACAACTCTTAAGACGATTATTAGCACTATTTTCTCCCGTCAGTTGGGACACTATTGGCTTTAATATCAACGACTCAACGCAGGGATTTCCTGCCCATTTATGCTTAGGGCGTGGCTCATTAACGACTGAGCAAGGTTATGATATTCGCTTTAGCCACTATCAGCAGCTTGATGCTGAAGTGCTGATCCCTGAATTCATGTAAATTTTTGGCATTTACTTAAGGAAACCCCATGACAGATCTCAGTGATATCCGCCGCGAGTATGCTAAAGGCGGCTTAAGACGTGCCGACTTACCGCAAAACCCAATGGACTTGTTTGAACTGTGGATGACGCAGGCGAGGGATGCGGAACTTAGCGATCCAACGGCTATGTGTGTGGCGACTGTGGACGAACACGGCCAACCTTTTCAACGGATAGTGTTACTTAAAAGTTTTGATGACACTGGTTTCGTATTTTTTACTAACCTTGGTAGTCGCAAAGCCCAGCAAATTGCCGCCAATAATAAAGTCAGTTTGCATTTCCCTTGGCATCCTTTAGAGCGGCAAGTGTCGGTACTCGGTGAAGCGCAGTCGTTGTCTACCGCCGAAGTGCTTAAATACTTTATGACCCGTCCTAAGGACAGTCAAATTGCCGCTTGGGTGTCGCAGCAGTCGAGTAAACTTAGCGCGAGACAAGTACTTGAAGGTAAATTCTTCGAAATGAAGGCTAAGTTCGCTAAAGGCGATGTGCCTTTACCCAGTTTTTGGGGCGGTTACTTAGTCAGACCTTCGAGTATCGAATTTTGGCAGGGGGGAGAACACAGGCTGCATGATCGTTTTATTTATACTCGCCATGAGACTGAGTGGGAAATCGATCGTTTAGCGCCATAGTCGGGTGCCCCCTTTGGTATTGCATTGCCTAAAACTGAGTCTGTGAACCTAACAGCAACAGAGTGAAAAGACATTGAGTGATTATAAAATTTGGGTAGATGCGGACGCGTGTCCCAATCCTATCAAAGAAATCCTGTTTCGTGCGGCGGAGCGTAAAGCTTTGCCGCTGGTGCTGGTGGCTAATCAAATGATCCGCGTACCGCCATCGCCCTATATCAGCCAAATCCGCGTTGGAGCGGGTTTTGATGTGGCGGATCAATACATTGTCGACCATGTTGAGCCAACGCATTTAGTGATCACCGCGGACATTCCCTTAGCGGCTTTAGTCATCGAAAAGGGCGCCTTGGCACTCAATCCCCGTGGCGAGCTTTATACCGTCGATAACATAAAACAAAAGCTGACGATGCGCGATTTTATGGAAGACTTACGGGGTTCAGGCGTGCATACCGGCGGACCGGATTCGTTTTCCCAAGCGGATAAACAGGCGTTTGCCAATAGCTTAGATAAATGGCTAGTGCGTGTATGAAGTATAGTTTACTGGTCGCTAATGGATAAAAAGAGTATCTTTAGCTGCAGTTAGGCTATAGGGATCAGGTTTAACTGGGTAAGATTTTAACCTGCATCTTGAGGTTGTTTGGGTATAAACTCACTCTTTGAGGATGAATATGATGAAAAAATGGATGGGAATTCTTGCCTTATCGGCGATCGCCAGTTTTAGCTGCGCCGCGCAATGGCAAGTAATGGATCAAGATTCGCGAGTCAGTTTTATTTCGGTAAAGAAAGGTGACATTGGTGAAGTCCATCACTTTAAACAGCTCAAAGGTACGCTAAAAGAGGATGGTCAATTCGAATTAACCATTCCGTTAATGGGCGTCGCCACTGGTATTGATGTCCGCGATGAGCGGATGCAGAATTTATTGTTCGAAGTGTCTTTATATCCTGAGCTTAAACTGTCGTCTCAAGTTGACACTAAAATGCTAAAAGATCTCGGCATTGGTGAGACTAAAGTCGTTGATATCGATGGTAAAATTGCATTGCATGGTAAATCGCAAACTAAAACTTTTTCGGTAATTATCACTAAAGTTTCTGATAAAAAGCTGTTAGTGAACAGTTTTCAGCCGATAATTGTGAATGCCAATGAGTTTGATCTTGTCGCAGGCATTGATAAATTACGTGAAATTGCGGGTTTATCGAGCATTAGCCAAGCTGTTCCTGTGTCATTTGTACTAACCTTAACTCAGTAACTTCAATAAGATTGGTGTAGATCAATACGTCAGTTATCGAAGATAGGCTAGAGTTAAATAAGTGGCGTATGCTGGATCTCGATGAGAAGCCGAATTTTCGGCTTCTTTGATATTTCCGATTGTGGTATTAATAGCACCACACTAGATATTAAGTTAATGAGTTTAAAGGGTAAAAAATGGTCACAGATAAAGATGGTTACATGCATTTGGTCCAGTATTTAACTGAACATCTTGGCTTATTTGAAACACCAAGTTCTGAGGTGATTTCAGACGATACTGTGATGGAATTGTTTGAAGAGCAATTGTCGGCGCAGATCATTATGGTGTGTGGTCAAAATCCGTCATTGTCTTTCGCGCAGCGCAACATGATTATCCGCGAAGTTGATGCGATTGTGTATGATTTAGAAGAGATTTTAGCTTCAGTTGCCAATCATAAAGCTACACCTGCTCAGACGTTATTTATTACCGAATTTTCCGGTTTAATTAAGAATTTGTTCGATCAAGAAATCGCTAAACAACAAGTCAGCGCCTAATCAGAAGGGCGCTTTAGCTTTGAGTGGCAAGCCGCTCAAATCGGCTTAACGTAAAATAAACTACTCTCTTTTCCAGCATTTATGTCATTGTCTGTGTATCTTTAGTGTGTGAGCTTTAACTATTTCCCCTTCGTGTATTGATAAGGAGTATCCAATGCTAACGATCTCTTCGGGCCATGCCCATGACATATTGGCAGTCGTCGCATCTGGTCGTATTAACCATAAGGATATTGAAGGCTATCTAGTTCCCGCCATTGAAGCTAAGCTGCAAGATCACGCCAGTATTCGCCTCTGGTACGAATTTTCCCCTGAGTTTGAAGGTATATCCGTCGCTGCTCTGTGGGACGATGCAGTACTTGGTTTATTTCACTTAAGTGATTTCTCAAGAGTGGTGATGATTGCTAACGAAGCTCAAAAAAGCGCTATGGTCAATGCGCTTGCCTGCATGCTGCCGTGCCCTGTAAAGGTTTTTTCTGCCGATGAGCAAACCCAAGCTAAGGCATGGCTTGATCAGTAAGCCGACTTCTTTATTGCGACGCTAAGCTTGTACTAAGCGGCCAATGACACTGTATGTGTGTGCCTTGGTTTAACTGGCTGCTGATGGTAAGGCTGCCATTGAGATCGTTTTTAAGCCACAGATTGATACAGGTTAAGGTCCCGAGGCAGAGTTCTTGCTCCAGTTCCTGCCGCAATTGTGTGAGCTGCGCCTCCGTCATACCAATGCCATTATCGATAATACTGATCTGCAGCACGTCGTTCGATTTGTCGATGGCGATGGTGATTTCACGCTGTTCGTTGTGAGTCTTAAAAGCATGATTCAAAGTGTTAGTGATTAAGCGATAGAAGAGTTGCAGATATTGCCAAGCAGGGCCATCGATGATGATGTTTTCCTCGCAGTTGAGCACTATCTCTACGTTTGCTTTCGTTAATTGCACTTTTAGCAAACCTAAGAGATGGCGCATAAATTGCGCGAGATGTAATGGACGAATATCGTTTTGATGATTGGTCAGCAGCTGGGCAATATGCCGCAATTTCTCGGCCTGAGTTACCATGATTTCGGTGATCTGAGCTCTGTAATTTGCCTCGTCCGTGTGCTGCAGTTGGCAAACTTTGGCGAGTAGCTGATCTTGCTCATGCATGATCTGCGTCATCATTTCAGCTAAGAAGTTTTGCATTAGCTGTTGGCTTTGTTCACGGCTGAGATTGAGTTGATGATGCTTCTCAAGCATTTTAGTTAATGCTTCTTGCTCTTGGTAAAGCTCATTATTATGTTGATTGATAAGGCGAATTTGCTCTTGTAGATGATTGAGCGTCTCGACTTGCCCTAAGAGTAATTTATCCTGTTCTTGCTCTTTAATCTTTTTCAACGTGATATCAAAGGCGATAGCGCCGACCGCAATCACAGTATCGTCATCATCTTTTATCTTAAATTTGGTCACGATATAAATAAGATTCCCCAGTGGCGAGGGGATGGCCTCTTCAAAATTAATGGCTTCGTTATTGTGCAGTACGCGCCGATCATTCTGTTGATACTCGTGGGCAAATTGGCTGGGAAATACCTCAAAATCCGAGGCGCCAATAATGCGTCTGCGTTCTATGCCTAAAATTTCACAATACTTGTCATTCACCAGAATATATTTACCGTGCAGATCTTTGACATAGATAAGATTTTGGGAAAATTTCAGCAAAGCCCTTAGTTGTTCCTTATGGCGCTTTAATTCAAGTTGGAATAGGTTCTGACTCTGTAATTGCTGCTCTAGGGCAAGATTACTGGCATCTAAACTCGCCATGGCGACTTCAAGTTGTTGAGTGCGCGACAGGAATGTCTTGGCTAATAAGCCAATTTCGTCGTGACTGTCTTTGGCTTTAAGTTCGATAGAGGCGGAATCATTACGCTTTAGGGCTTGGACGATTTCAATAATCGGGGTAATAAACAGCCGATGTTGGAGTAAGAATAGGAGGATCAAGCCTAAAAGCTGGATGCACACTAAATAAATACCAACCTTTTCAACTAAGTGTTTGGCGGTATCTTGCAGCGGCGAAATCGGGGTGACAACTAACACTTTCCAATAGGTATTGGGCATCAAAAATACCGAAACCAGGGACGCCGTTTTCAAAATGGGATCATGGGCTAAGGTCACTGAGGTCAGTAGTTTTGGGGTGGTGAAATGGTTTAAGGCATTGTTATTGACTATGGCGGCTAACATGTCGCGCTCATCTTGATGACTTAGCCGAGTCAAATGCTGCATCTGTTCTTGGGTAAATACGCGCTCGGCCACGGCTTCTTCGATAAAGGCTTTATCCGCATTCTGTAATGCCGCTTCGATGGGGCTGAAGTCTGGCTGTTGGCTGGCGAGATGATTAAAAGTGACAAAGGTGTGGCTGGTATTGGCTTGATGCTGAAGATTATTATTGCCATGGGGATAGGCGAGCACTTGGTTTTGATGATCTAAGGCAATGACATAACCCCTGACATCGACCATAGCATTGCGTAGTAGGGCATTGAGCTTTTCTAAGCTGATATCCACAGTGGCGGCACCAATAAACTGATGGTCCATCCACATAGCGCCTGAAGCCGTGATCATGGATTCATGGGTGGTGGGATCGAAATAAGATTTTGACCAGAAAATTTTGCCCGCAGGGAAATAGCGCGTCGGGCGATACCATTCTTCGGTGTGATAACTAGGAAACGTGTCCTTGTTATAGCTATCAATCGCGACTAACTCGTCGTTTACATTGTGGGCCCAGAATAGGCTATCCCGGAATTTTTGCTGATTAAACGCGCCGGGTTCGGGCCAGACGCCACCGCCAGAGATGATGCGTTGCTGGTTATCGAGCGTCAGCAAGCTGGGGATGGTTTTCACCAGTTGCTCATGATCATACCGATAAAGTTTTGCAATACTGGAAATGGAGCCGACAACGGTTTCGACCTGTGAAGTCATTTCCTGCAGTTTGGCTATGATTAACTGGCCATAGTTCTGGTTTAACACGGCTTGTTGATCAAGCACTTGTTGACGCTGAATGCTCAGAATGACCCAAGCTGTGCTGCAAATCAAAATAGCGGCAATGACGAGTTGGATAAGGCTAAATTTGAACGGCAAACTGTTTTGCCATTGGGTTAAGGCAGTGTGTGGCTCAGATGTCGAACTTTTTCCCATAATCACCAGTTTCCAAATCACCACTTTTCATTGAGCCAGTGTAGCGCGTTCTCGCTGTTTTGCTATTGGCATATGTCTAAGTTGCAGGGATTGAATGGGATAAGCGGCGGGAATCAGTCGTAAACTGTGAATAAAATCGTTAATAAAAAGGCAGGGTTGATCCCTGCCTTATCTCAAACTTGTTACTTATAAAGAGAAGGTTTATTTGAACCACTCAGGATAGGCACAATAAAGAGTAACCAAGCCACTAGGAAGCCACTGAAAGCTACTACCATCCATTCGGCCATTGTCACACCCATAAAGACCCAAGGCACATCAGTACACATGCCAGTAGGCATCATAATGGAAGGGAACCATTCGTGTAATGGCATCCAAGCTGGGAATTCAGGTAAGAATGAACACGTTGAGAAAGGCGATGGGTTGGTTTGCATGTCTACCAGCGATAGCGCTAGCTTTAATCCCCAAGTTGCACTGACTGCCCAAACAATGGCCGCGAGAATCCTCACGATGCGATATTTTGGCGCTGTCATGCCGATAAGACCGGCCGCTAATATACCAAATACAGCAAGTCTTTGATAAATACACATAACGCAAGGGTCGAGTTTCATTATATGTTGAAAATACAGTGCGCTTAACTCTAAGCCGAGGGCTGTGCCTGCGAGAAGAAACCAAGACGAACGGGAATGGGCAAAGCGTGTAATGACAGTCAAAGTGAGCTCCATATCAACAAAAAACGCCCTCAGACATGGGGCGTTTTTTGGACTCTACTTATTTAATAAAGTTCAGTCAATAGAGAAGATTAATGTCCAGACACTGTGCCCAACACTTCTTTTGCACTGTGATGGATGATTGTATGGGAATCATAGAAATATTGAGTGGCTTGTTCTAAGAATCCCGTTTGGATCGCCATAACGCCCACAATGGATAGCACAATAGTGTAGGGCAATGCCATCCATACCATTCTGCCATAGGATAAGCGGATCAGCGGTGCTAAGGCTGAAGTCAGTAAGAACAAGAACGCCGCTTGACCATTAGGTGTCGCCACCGAAGGTAAGTTAGTTCCGGTATTAATCGCAACGGCCAGTAAGTCGAATTGATCACGGGTGATTTGGCCATTAATCAATGCCGCCTTTACTTCGTTGATATACACAGTGCCGACGAACACGTTATCACTCACCATAGACAATAATCCGTTGGCGATATAGAAAATCACTAATTGGGTATTGCCTTCATAACCCAGTGCCCATTGGATAACGGGGGCGAATAAGTGTTGATCGATAATCACGCCAACAACCGCAAAGAACACCGCTAATAATGCGGTAAAAGGCAGTGCTTCTTCGAAGGCTTTACCAAGGGCATGCTCATCGGTGACGCCATTAAAGGCTGTGGTTAAAATAATCACAGAAAGACCAATTAAGCCCACAGAAGCTAAATGTAAGGCAAGACCTGCGATTAACCAGACACCCACGAGTGCTTGGACGATTAACTTCATGTTGTCTTTATTAGTACGGCGCGCATCTTCATGGGCGGCATATTCACATAAGATCCGATGAACGGCCGTTGGCAATTTAGCGCCATAACCAAAAATGCCAAACTTTTCAACTAAGTAGCAGGTTAAGATACCAGAAATCAATACTGGGACTGTAACTGGTGACATACGCACGGCGAATTCACCAAACTGCCAGTTGGCCTGTGCAGCAATGATCAAGTTTTGAGGTTCGCCTACCATAGTGCATACGCCGCCGAGTGCAGTACCGACACCCGCATGCATTAACAGATTACGCAGGAAGCCACGGAATGCACCGAGTTCTTCTTCGTTTAACTGATCTTCGCCCGCAGCGTTTTTACCTTCGGAGGTATGATCGTGATCGGCGCCGAAATCTTTTCCAGAAGCGACCTTGTGGTAAATAGAATAGAAACCCACAGCGACCGCGATAATCACGGCAATAACCGTTAACGCATCTAAGAAGGCAGATAAAAACGCCGATGCCAAACAAAACATCAGTGACACTAAAACTTTAGAACGCACTTTGGTAATAATTTTCGTGAAGCCAAATAGCAGCAATTGCTTCATGAAATAAATACCAGCGACCATAAACACCAAGAGTAATAATACTTCTAGGTTGGCTTCTATTTCATGTAAGACTTGGCTTGCCGATGTCATGCCAATTGCGACAGCTTCAATTGCTAATAATCCGCCAGGCTGTAATGGATAACATTTTAATGCCATTGCTAAGGTAAAAATAAATTCAAGCACCAATACCCAGCCGGCCACGAAGGGGTCGACATAGAAAAAGAGTAGTGGATTGATAATTAAAAATGACAGTATTGCGGTTTTGTACCACTTAGGAGAATTTCCTAAGAAGTTCCCAATAAACGCCTGACTCATTGTCGCCGGCATGGCAGCCTCTCTTCTAATTATGTTAAAAATTGCACGTGTTTAATATCAATACCTGCGTTTGTTAAATCAGTCTAGCCTAAAGAGAAAGCTAATGTAACGAGATACTGATACCCACATTTCAAAAAGCGGAGCTAATCGGCAAAAATGACGTTTGTTGCCTTGATCTTGGTCGTTTTTTTGAGCGATTGTGTGACATTTACACGGCGATAACACAGTGAATTTAAGTGAATGGTTTCCATTTTTTACCGCTCTGGTATGATCAGTGACCATTACGACGCACAACAACTGGATAAGTGGGCTGATGATTATCAATGCCAAAGGACCTGCAAGTTTTGCAGAGAAGTATATTGTGAGATCCATTTGGGATAATAAATTTCCTCCAGGGTCCATTTTACCGGCTGAACGTGAGCTTTCGGAATTGATAGGTGTGACTCGCACCACTCTGCGTGAAGTGCTACAGCGCTTGGCCCGTGACGGTTGGTTGAAAATCCAACATGGTAAACCAACGCGAGTGAACAACTTCTGGGAAACCTCAGGCTTAAACATTCTTGAGACGATTGCCGATCTCAATCCCGAAGGATTTCCGGTGTTGGTTGATCAACTTTTGTCGGCCCGTACTAACGTCAGTGCTATCTATTTCCGCGGTGCCCTGCGTTATAACCCAGACACGGCTGTGAATGTGCTCGCCAAAATTCATCAGCTTGAAGATACGGCTGAATCCTATGCCGAATTCGACTATTTATTGCATCATACCTTAGCTTTCTCTTCCGGCAATCCACTTTACGTATTGATATTAAATGGATTTAAGGGATTGTATAGCCGAGTCGGTCGCTATTATTTCACCAGTTCTGATGCGCGATTATTGGCTTTGAATTTTTACAAAGAGTTAGAGTTACTGGCTCAAGCGAAAAATTATCTCGACGTCCCAGCGCTGATGCGCACCTATGGCATGAACAGCGGTAAGATGTGGTTACAATTACGTGATGATATGCCCGCGTCTATTGCACAGGACAATTAATTGCGGCTATCGATGTCGCATTAAAATAGCGATAAATACACAAAAGCCGTTTCCAATGGAAACGGCTTTTTTATTAGCTTATTATTCTGCTTTAGCCACTTCAGGGCAGGATGCTAATACGGTAATACTCGCATCCGCATTCTTTTGCTCTAAGGTGACAGTAAAACCCCATAATCTATGTAAATGCTTTAATACTTCTTTATGGCTGCTGGCTAAGGGAATATCGTTATTTGGCACATAGCGTAAGGTTAAGGAACGGTCACCGTTGATCTCCACATTATGCACTTGGATATTCGGCTCAATATTCGACAAGTTATATTGCTGCGATAATAACTGGCGAATATCTTGATAACCTTGTTCATCGTGAATCGCCGATACCGACAGATAATTGCGTTTCTCATCATCATGGATACCAAACAACTTAAATTGGCGGATAACTTTAGGTGAAAGATATTGGCTAATAAAGCTTTCGTCTTTAAAGTTTTGCATTGCAAAGTGTAAGGTTTCTACCCAATTGCTGCCGGCAATGTCGGGAAACCAAGCTTTATCTTCATCGGTTGGATTTTCACAAATTCGTCGAATGTCAGTAAACATCGCAAAGCCTAAAGCATAGGGATTGATGCCACTGTAATAACGACTGTTGTAGTCGGGTTGGGCAACCACACCCGTATGGCTTTGCAAAAACTCCATCATAAAGCGATCAGTGACCACACCATCGTCGTACAAGTGATTCAAAATAGTGTAGTGCCAGAAGGTGGCCCAGCCTTCGTTCATCACTTGAGTTTGTTTTTGTGGATAAAAATATTGCGCCATTTTACGCACAATACGGATTATTTCTCTTTGCCATGGTTCAAGTAAAGGGGCATTTTTCTCGATGAAATATAAGATGTTTTCCTGCGGTTCTGCGGGGAAACGACGTTTTTTTGTTTGAGACAGTTCTTGGTGTTGGTTGGGTATAGTGCGCCATAAATCATTTACTTGGCTTTGTAGGTACGCTTCGCGATCTTTTTGTCTTGCTTGTTCTTCTCGGAATGATATTTCAGAGGGGCGTTTATAGCGATCTACACCATAGTTCATCAGCGCATGGCAGGAATCTATGACGCTTTCGACCTGCTCTACACCGTATTTTTGTTCGCAGTTACTGATGTAGTTTTTAGCAAACACTAGGTAGTCAATAATCGAGCTCGCATCTGTCCATGTCTTAAATAAGTAATTGTTTTTAAAAAAGCTATTATGTCCGAAACAAGCATGGGCGATCACCAGTGCTTGCATTGTGATAGTGTTTTCCTCCATAAGATAGGCAATACAAGGATTAGAGTTAATGACTATCTCGTAGGCGAGCCCCATTTGCCCGCGTTTATAACCTTGCTCGGTTTCGATAAAACGTTTGCCAAAGGACCAATGGGTATAACCTATGGGCATACCTATGCCCGCATAAGCATCCATCATCTGTTCAGCGGTGATGACTTCAATTTGATTTGGGTAAGTGCTGAGCTTAAACAGTGCCGCTACCCGTTCAATTTCCTTGAGGTAGTCCTGCAGTAGCTCGAAGCTCCAGTCGGGACCATCGCTCAGTGGTGTCCAAGGTGTTGATTTAGTTATCCCCATAGTGCCCCCTTAAACCGCTTGTTTCTTGAATAGCTCCCTAAAGACAGGGTAAATATCTTCGGCTTGACGTATATGCTGCACGGCGATGTTGTCGTAATGCTGTTGCAGGGATTCATATTCACGCCACAGAGTTTGATGGGCGCGATTGGTGATTTCGATGTAGCTGTAGTAGCGCACCAGTGGCAAGATTTTTTGTTCTAACAATTGCCTACAGGTAGGTGAATCGTCGGCCCAGTTATCACCGTCGGATGCTTGGGCTGCGTAAATATTCCACTCATCGGCGGGGTAGCGGGCTTGTTGAATTTCATGCATTAATTTCAATGCACTCGATACTATAGTGCCACCCGTTTCCTGGGAGTAGAAGAACTCATGTTCATCGACTTCTTTAGCTTGGGTATGGTGACGAATATAGACCACCTCTAAGTTTTTATAGGTACGGGTGAGGAACAGATACAGCAAGATATAGAAGCGTTTTGCCATATCTTTGGTTGCCTGATCCATAGAACCAGACACATCCATCAAGCAGAACATCACAGCTTGGCTAGAAGGGATTTCTCGTTTGGCATAATTATTAAAGCGCAGATCGAAGGTATCGATAAACGGCACTCTGGCAATCTTTTGTTTTAACTCCTCAATTTGGGCTTTTAAATCCAAAATCAACTCGGCCTTAGTGCCTGGAATATTTTCCAGCTCGGCAAGTTCTTGTTCTAACTCTTTTAATAGTTTCTTTTTACTGGCCGACATCGCAATGCGACGTGCCAGTGATGAGCGTAATGAACGGACAATATTGATGTTAGCGGGGACACCATCATTGGTGAATCCCGCACGGTAGATTTGGTATTCCACCAGTTTATTAAGGCGATTTTTTTGTAGATTGGGGAGTTCTAAGTCCTCAAACAATAATTCTAGATACTCATCCTTAGAGATTTCGAACACAAAATCATCGTCGCCTTCGCCCGAGTTTGAGGCTTCACCTTTGCCCGAACCGCCGCCTGAACCACCAGGCGGCCGATCAATTTTATCGCCACGGGTAAATTGGTCATTACCGGGATGCACTCTGTCCCTGACACCGCCTTTGCCTTGGTGAAACATAGGTTCACTGATATCCCGAGTGGGGATACTGATTTTTTCGCCTTTATCTACATCCGTTACGCTGCGGCGAGTCACTGCATCGCTGACGGCTTTTTTAATTTGTTGCTTATATCTATTGATAAAGCGTTGGCGGTTGACTGTGCTTTTTCCTTTCGCATTCAACCGTCTATCGATAAAGTTCGCCATACGCACCTCCCAAAACCCAGCGAAGGCTTTGGCAACACCAAAGCCCTGTACTTAGTTAGCGCAAGTTTAAGAAGATTTACGAACCCGTAAATACCACTCAGACAAGAGTCGGACTTGTTTCTTGGTATAGCCTTTCTCCATCATGCGATTGACGAAATCATCGTGTTTGCGTTGATCGTCGTTCGATGTTTTGGCGTTAAAGGAAATCACAGGCAGTAAATCTTCTGTGTTGGAGAACATTTTCTTCTCGATCACAGTGCGTAGTTTCTCGTAGCTGGTCCAGAGCGGATTATTACCCTCATGGTTCGCGCGGGCGCGCAGCACAAAGTTGACGATTTCATTACGGAAATCTTTAGGATTGCTGATCCCCGCGGGCTTCTCAATCTTCTCAAGTTCAGCATTGAGGGCGGCGCGGTCGAATAGCTGACCCGTTTCTGGATCGCGGTATTCTTGATCTTGGATCCAAAAATCGGCGTAAGTGACATAGCGGTCGAAGATATTTTGGCCGTATTCAGAGTAAGACTCTAAGTAAGCGGTTTGAATTTCTTTACCGATAAACTCCACATATTTAGGGATCAAATAACCTTTTAGAAACTCCAGATAGCGTTCGGCAGTGTCGCCGGGGAACTGTTCTTGTTCAATTTGCCGTTCGAGGACATAGAATAAATGCACTGGGTTGGCGGCGATCTCTGAATGGTCAAAGTTAAATACCCGCGACAAAATCTTAAAGGCGAAACGAGTGGATAGCCCATTCATGCCTTCATCGACACCCGCGTAATCACGGTATTCTTGGTAAGACTTAGCCTTAGGATCGGTATCTTTTAGGCTTTCACCGTCATACACCCGCATCTTAGAGTAGGTGGAGGAGTTTTCAGGTGGCTTGATGCGCGACAGCACACTAAATTGCGCTAAGGTTTCTAAGGTGCCAGGCGCGCAGGGCGCTTTTGATAACTCAGAGTTTATCAGCAGTTTTTGATAAATTTGCAGTTCTTCTGAGACCCGTAAACAGTAGGGCACTTTGACTATGTAAACACGGTCTAGGAAGGCTTCGTTGTTTTTGTTATTTTTGAAGGTTGACCACTCAGACTCGTTTGAGTGAGCCAGAATAATCCCGCTATAGGGCAGGGCCGATAAGCCTTCTGTGCCGTTATAGTTGCCTTCTTGCGTTGCAGTCAGTAGCGGATGCAGCACTTTAATCGGTGCTTTGAACATCTCAACGAATTCCATTACCCCTTGGTTGGCGCGGCATAAAGCACCCGAATAAGCGTAAGCATCGGCATCATCTTGGGAGAAATGCTCGAGCTGACGAATATCCACTTTACCGACGAGGGAGGAAATATCTTGGTTGTTTTCATCACCGGGTTCAGTTTTCGCTATCGCCACTTGATCCAGAATCGATGGGAAGACTTTTACCACACGAAATTTAGAGATATCGCCACCAAACTCATGCAGACGTTTTACCGCCCAAGGCGACATAATGGTTTTAAGATAGCGGTTGGGAATGTTGAATTCATCTTTTAGCAGTTGACCATCTTCTTCTAAATCAAACAGACAGAAAGGATGATCGTTGACAGGGCTACGTACCCCATTTGCGCTCAGAATGTAAATGGGCACTTTCTGCATCAGGGCTTTGAGTTTTTCGGCGAGCGATGACTTACCGCCGCCCACTGGGCCCAGTAGGTATAAAATTTGTTTGGATTCTTCTAATCCTTGAGCCGAGTGCTTTAGATAAGCCACGATTTGCTCTATGGCATCTTCCATGCCGAAGAAATCTTTAAATGCGGGATAACGTGAAATAAGTCGATTCGAAAAAATACGGCTAAGTGTTGGATTTTTTGCGGTATCAATGACTTCTGCTTCACCGATTGCAAGCAGTAGTCGCTCAGATGCTGACATGTAAGCGCTGCGATCTCCTTTGCAGATATCCAGAAACTCTTGCAAAGAATATTCTTCATCGAGTTTTTGTTCGTAGCGCTTTTGGTAATGCTCGAAAATGCCCATATAAACCCCCTGAAACGCCAGTGATGTCATGGAACGGATAACTGGCTAACCAGCCTCCTACTCTAATCTTAGACATAAACTCACTATCTGTGTCAAAAAAATATCAAATAAAACAATAACAAATAGTTGCAAACGCAATTATTGCACTTGTAGTTTACGGCGGGGTAATCTGCGGGATAAGGGATGGACGGCAAACGAGGGGTATAAAAAAAGAGCCACTAGGGCTCTTTTTACTGGGATTAACTCACTGCTCATTTAGGCAGTTAACAACGATAGGTTAAATGAATTAACCAGCGAAGTTTTGGTTAACGAAGTCCCAGTTAACTAATTGCCAGAAGTGGGCAAGGTAGTCTGGACGCACGTTACGGTAATCGATGTAGTAAGCGTGTTCCCACACGTCAACTGTCATGATTGGCGTGACTGTGCTGTCAGTCAGTGGCGTTGCAGCATTGCTAGTGTTAACGATAGCAAGTGTGCCATCCGCTTTTTTCACTAACCATGTCCACGCGCTACCGAAGTTGTTTACTGCTGAATCAGTAAATTGTGCTTTAAATGCGTCGAATGAACCGAAAGCAGCATTGATTGCATCAGCAACTGGGCCAGTTGGCTCGCCGCCAGCATTTGGTGCTAGGCAGTTCCAGTAGAAAGTGTGGTTCCACACTTGAGCTGCGTTATTGAATACGCCACCCGTAGAAGTTTTGATGATATCTTCTAAAGATTTACCAGCGAAATCCGTTCCTTCGATTAAGCCGTTTAGCTTAACAACATAAGTGTTGTGATGCTTGCCGTAGTGGTATTCAATGGTTTCTTGAGAAATGTGTGGTTCTAGTGCGTTCTTTGCATATGGTAATGCGGGTAATTCGAAAGCCATTAGTATCTCTCCATGGTCTTAGGTTATCGTTTTTAAACGTGCTCACTTAGGACTATTGTACCGATAAAATTTGTGATGTGAATCATTGTTTAGCTAATTGACTAGATAGACGCCATCGAAAAATCAAATGTCGGCATAACCTTACAAACTGTGGGATTTTGTTCTGCCTCTAGCTGACGTACAATAGCAGCATTGAGTCAATGTCATCCTACTTAGGAATCAAAATGGAAACAGTAGAGAAAATTAAGCAACAGATCACGGAAAACCCTATCATTGTTTATATGAAAGGTTCTCCAAAGTTGCCTAGCTGTGGCTTCTCGTCACAGGTCGCTCAGATCATGATTAACTGCGGTGAGCAGTTTGCATTCGTGGATATTCTTCAGCATCCAGACATTCGCGCAGAATTACCTAAGTTTGCTAACTGGCCGACTTTCCCACAATTGTGGATTGAAGGTGAGTTGATCGGTGGCTGTGATATCGTCGTGGACATGTTCCAAAAAGGCGAATTACAACCTTTGATTAAAGCCGCTGCCGCTAAGATCAAGACTGAAGAATAAGCGTTAATGCTTATTTTATAAGTATGAATGAAAAAGCCGCCATGATTAATATCATGGCGGCTTTTTTGTCGCTGCTTTTCAGAGTTCTATTGCTAAAAAACCACTACAACAAACACTTCAATAACACTGTGATTCCTCAAGCCCCCAAGCAAAAATTAGTGAGGGGCGACATCTGACACATTGTGCTTATCGTGAGGCTTGGTCGCAGGCAATAATAAGTTCATGGTAATTGCGACAATACCGCACAAGCTGATACCGGTCAGACTAAACGAGCCTATGCCAAATGCCATGCCGCCGATACCAAAGACTAAGGTGACTCCGACAATGCTTAAATTACGCGGCTCAGACAAATCCACATGATTGCGAATAAGGGTGTTGAGGCCAACGGCTGCAATTGAGCCGAATAACAAACACATAATACCGCCCATGACTGGGACGGGAATGGTTTGCATCAGCGCACCTAGTTTGCCGACAAAGGCCAACGTGATAGCGGTAATGGCGGTCCAAGTCATAATTTTTGGATCAAAATTGCGCGTTAGGGTTACAGCACCAGTGACTTCTGAGTAAGTCGTGTTTGGCGGGCCACCAAAGGCTGCAGCTGCAATTGTGGCGACACCGTCTCCCGTTAGTGTGCGGTGTAGGCCTGGTTTTTTCATAAAATCTTTACCTGTGACATTGGATATCGCCAGAATATCACCTATGTGTTCAACCGCCGGAGCTATTGCCACTGGGATCATAAAGGCGATGGCATGCCAGTTAAATTCGGGTGCGACAAATTTAGGAATCGCAATCCAACTGGCGGCAGTCACCACGGCAAAGTCAACAATACCAAAGGCAAGACTTAAGCCGTAGCCCACAATTATCCCCGCTAAAATCGGCATGACTTTGAGTAAGCCCTTGGCAAAAATTGCCACTGCTATTGTGGTACAGAGTGACGCGAGTGAAATAAATAGCGCAGTATTGGTGTCAACAAGGATCAAGCTACCATCGCCACTTTTCCCCAATGCCATATTCACGGCAACTGGAGCTAGGCCAAGGCCGATGATAATGATCACAGGACCCACTACCACAGGCGGTAGCAGCCTATGGATGAAGTCGGTGCCGCGCACTTTGACCAAGGCGCCGAGCATGACGTAGACCACGCCCGCGGCCATAATGCCGCCCATGGTGGAGGGAATTCCCCAAGTCTGCACGCCATAGAGTATGGGGGCAATAAAGGCGAAGGATGAGGCAAGGAAGATAGGCACTTGGCGTTTAGTGATCAATTGGAACAGTAGGGTACCGATACCAGCGGTAAACAATGCCACACTAGTGTCGAGTCCTGTCAGCAGCGGCATTAACACTAGGGCACCGAAGGCCACAAACAGCATTTGTGCGCCCTGTAGGGGGATAGCGAGTCGTCTCATTTATTATTCTCGTTAATTTTAGGGTAAACCGCCAGATGATATCAGTTTGTTGGATTTTCAGCAGAAGAAAATCGCCCGTTTTGCCGACTCGGATCACTGTTTGGGTTTTCCATGCCATGGTTGGCACTGAAATGGGGCTAAATTTTGCCAAGACTCGCTTAAGGCGCTAACTATGGTACAATTTGCCCCATCTGACGTTACTTCAACTACTCAAAGATGCTGAAATTCCTATTGAAGCCGAGCTTAATTGCATTTCTATATTGTCTGTTCACGATTAATAGCGTCAATGCTGTTGAGGTGAGTAAATTAGATGAGGCCAATGTGCCTGTGTCTTCGCGCGCGGTTGCAGAACGCGACAAAGCCTTAAAAAGTGCACTTGAGCAAGTCATTATCAAGAACACTGGCACGGCGCGATCCCTCGATAACAGTCTGATCCAATCTCAGCTCAGTAATCCTGATACCTTGCTGAGCCAGTATGGTTATATCGAGCAGAATGGCCAATTACTGTTAACGGCCAGTTTTGAACACCGTCGCATTGTGGCGCTACTGCGTCAGGCGCAATTACCGGTTTGGGGAACACAACGCCCGCTGACCTTATTTTGGGTCGCAATGCCAGGTGATGGCGACACTGTGATATTGGGTGACTCGTCTGCGTTAGCCGAACGTAAACTCTTTAGTGATTTTTCCGATGCACGTGGTATTCCGGTACTTTTGCCTATCTTAGATCTTGATGAGTTGATGGGGATTAACCCTAACGATATCAAAGGTATGTTTGCCGATATCGTGGCCGGTGTCTCCGGCCGCTATCAAGCTGACTTTTTGGCGCTGGTGGCGATTGATGCCGCTGGCAGTCAAGTTCGTTATCGTTTAAATCTCTATACTAAGGCCACCATTGACTCTTTGACGCCACCGTTATTCAGCTACAACGGCACTGCTGAAAATTCGACTCAGGCGATTGAAGCCATGATGGCGGCGTTAGGCGAATACTATTTTACTAAGTACGCGATTGCAGATACTGGTACACAGCAAGGCGCGAGTGTCACTTTTGTTAATATTCAAAAAATGGCGCAATTAGTTGAAGTTGAAAAATATTTGAAGCAACTTAGCGCGATTAAAAATGCCACTTTAACGCATATTCAAGGCCATACCGCGACCTTCTCGTTAGATTTGTTTGGCTCAGAAACGGATTTACAACGTTTATTAAGCTTAGAGCCGCGGATTTCTGTGGTCGCACCTGTGAGTGCGGGGGAATTTAGCCCTGTCTCTAACCAAATAGGCAAGCCTGTATATGAATGGCGTTTACCTTAAGATGTTATCGGCCGTGCTGAGTTATGCTAAGCGCGGCATTGTTTTTATTTGATATTGAGAAGACCGAGTGCCCTTAAACTCACCTCTGCAACTCTCGTTACCTGTGCATTTGCCAGATGACGAAACCTTTAATAGTTATTACCCCGCCGCGGGTAATGATGAACTTATTCAAAAACTGAGAGCCAATGCCGAAGGACAGGGTGAAGCCGCCATTTATTTGTGGGGCCCAGTTAAATCGGGTCGAACTCATTTAATGCACGCCGCTTGTGCTCACGCCAACGAAGTTGAGCGTCGCAGCTTTTATATTCCCTTAGGCATACATGCGAGCATTTCGACCGCATTGCTTGAAGGACTAGAACAGTTAGATTTAGTCTGTATCGATGATGTCGATGCCATCGCCGGTCACCCCGTCTGGGAAGAAGCGATTTTTGATCTCTACAACCGCGTAGCCGAACATAAAAATTGTGCCTTAGTGGTCAGTGGCAGTTCGTCTCCTGCGGACGCGGGTTTCCTGTTACCGGATCTCGTTTCACGCATGCAGTGGGGGTTGAATTATCAACTGCAACCTATGGCTGATGATGAAAAGCTTGCCGCTCTGCAACGCCGCGCTGCCATGCGTGGTCTGCAATTACCAGAAGACGTTGGGCGTTTTTTGTTGAACCGAATGGCGCGGGATTTACGTACCTTGTTCGATGTATTGGATAAGTTAGATAAAGCCTCATTAGTGCATCAGCGCAAGCTCACTATTCCCTTTGCCAAAGAGATGCTGCATCTATAAAAGTATGATTGGTTAGAGACACGGTTTGAGTGGTTTTGAATTAGCCTTGAGCGATGTAAACGCTAGAAAATGTAAAAAACCTAATACCTAACAATCAAAAGCCCGTCATGCTGAATGCAGACGGGCTTTTTGTTTATTTAAAGCTTAAACACTCTATTGCTGAGGATGTCGGTGACGGTCGCCACTTAAGCGAAGTTCAGGCTCAAAGCGTGGTTCTGCATCACGTGCTGGAGCATTGTTTTGGCCTTTGAGCTGTGCATTCGTAGGTGATATAGCGAGCGTTTGACGCCAGCTTTGACCTTGGATCATGGCAATCGGTTCGGGCAGACTTTCAATCAGACTGATGCCATCAAGCTCTGGCAGAATTTCATCAATCACCAGTGCAGCGCGATTCTCTAGGCTGTCTTGTGCAATTCTACCTCTTTGTCCCCAGTCAATAATCAGCGTATCAGCGGTTAACACCGCAGGCTTATTGGTGACGGCGACATCACGTAATATTTGATAGCGATAACTCATCATGGCTTCTTCAAACAGCATAGCCGTGTCTTCACGGGTGCTGGAATAGGCATAGAAGTCACTGGCGATATCGGTAGAAAAGAAAGTGCTCACATCCGATGGTTGATAGGCTTTTTGCACATTATTCGCCGCTGCGCTGAGGAAACGGACATTGGCAAGTCCCATCATTTCATCACTCATTAATGGATAACTGTTGCTGACTTGATCGGATATCAGGCTCTTGTTGGCATTGCGGCGACTGTAATCATCTAGCAGTCTTGGCCCTGTGAGTGAGGCATGTACGCTGCGGGGGAAGAAGTCATTGGCATGGGCAAGCTCGTGATACAGCAATGAGGCTAGATCGGGATTGATTTGCGCTAACGTGCGGTCTGCTCTGACGGTGATAGGTACGCCAAGTGACGCATATTGATTGTCTTTCACATAACGCCAAGGCATCACAAAGTTAAGATCATCACCGAAATTACTGCGGTAATCCGGCGCTTCATTAATTGTGTCACGCTGGCTTGGCGTAAGCCATAAATCGTCGGGATCGAGATAAATCGCTCCTGTAACGACCCAATAGAAGGAAGGGCGCACGTCATAGCTAATCACCACGGCCGTGACGGATTGTAACAGGCGAGCAAAATCGCTGTTGGGGTCCATCTGAGCTAAAAAGGCGGCAAAGTTATCGCCCATCCAGTCGTGGGAAACCAGTACACGATTAAGAATGGTCTCGCGATTTAGATCGCTTGAGGTCTGGCCTATCAAGGGTAAGGTATTGATAGTGCAACTATCATTAAGCTGATTAGAGTAAACACAGCCCGCTAGTACATTAGCGTAAGGCGAGGCTGGACGATAGGCGTGGGTGCGCGCCACTGGAGTATCGAAATACTGCGAGCTGATCGCCGGCGCGGCGGTTGTTAGCACAAAAGCATCATCACTGAGTGGATTACCGTTGATGCTGGCGTTCACTTTGAGCCGAGTGATTGTATCTTGGGCGACGGTTGGCGCGGTAAATAAAGGTCTAAATGGGTCGCTCAAATCGACCATTAAATCCGGGCCAGACGCTACGCACCAAGAGATATTCGCAGCACTTAATCCTGATTGTTGTCCGAGCCTTAAGCTGACACTGTTGCCTTCAACCACTTGGTGATCTTGGCGAACGTTCAGTATAGCCGACGATGCGGGGTCGACATTAATGCCGATTTCTCCGCTGACATCTAGATTACTTCCCGTCACATGCAAGCTAAAACGGTAGTCGCCAGCGGTAGGAGCATCGAATGCTAATACAGGACTGTTTTGACTGACTAATTGTATGTTCGGCCCATCGATTTGCTGCCAGCGAAAGGTTAAGTTTTGGCTATCGCGATTAAGGATGTTGGCAATGATGGCACTGGATTGACCTGCCACATACGTCGGCTCAGTTTGAAAACGGATTGAGGATGATGTGGTAACAAGAAGCGGCGAAATGCTTTCTGTGCAGCGTGGCAACGAGCTAGAGGGGGGCGTGACTCCGCCATTATCTGTGTTGCTGTCTCCACCGCCTCCGCACGCCATAAGTAGGCTAGAGCAGGTTATTAATCCTAAAAGTTTCAGTGGTATCGATATCCCCATTACAACATTCTCCCATGTTAACTCAGCGGTGCAATCAGGCTTTTTGTGACTCGCGGGACATCAATACTCCACGATGAAAAACTGACTATAGCACGGGGGTTAAGTTGCAAAAAGTCGCTACAAGTATGTTAATTGTTAATTTTCATGCGATTTAGTTGTTCGATTAACTGTGCATTGAACTGAGGATGAAGAGGGTATTTGAACGCAGATCTTTAGCTGAGTTTGGCGTTGCGATTTAAAAATGCCGTCAAACCTAGTAAGGCAAGACGGCGCTGAAATCACATTGTATGCAATGGCTTATTCTTTGGATTTTTTCTTCAGGCCTAATCCCAGTTCTCGACCACGGATCCGAGCGTAGAAGGGGAAGGCAATCAGCAGCACACCAATCAACAATACTTCGATTAATGCAAAGGCGAAGGCATCGGTAGTGACATAAAGCAGCGTCAGCCCATGCAGCATATAGAGGCACAGAATAAAACTCGCCCAAGCATAAGTATATGGATTACCTTGGAAAACCCCTTTTGCAGGCAGTAACAATGGCACTATCCATAAGAGGCTAAATAGCAGAGTATATTCACCGCTAATACCCTGACCAACAAACCAGCCGCCTAATAGCAGGGCGAGCGCAAAGTAACCTAAACGGCTAAGAGTAAATAAGGTGTTGGACGTCATATGTCTACCTAAGAATTAAAATTAAAGCGATTTTATAAAAATCATAATTAAAGAATAGCGAGCACATTCTCTGGAGGACGGCCGATGGCAGCGCGTTGATTGGCGAGCACAATTGGCCGTTCGATGAGTTTAGGCGTGTTCACCATGGCTTCAATCAATTGCTGCTCAGTCAATGAGGTGTCGGCAAGCCCCAAGGCTTGATATTCCGTTTCTTTGGTGCGCATTAATTCGCGAGCACTGATGCCTAATTTTGTCAGAATGTCGCCAATGACTTCAGCCGTAGGAGGCGTTTTCAAGTATTCCACTAGGGTAATGTCACAACCTTGTTGCTCAAGTAGAGCTAAGGTTTCACGGCTTTTTGAACAACGTGGGTTATGGTAAATCGTCGCTTGGGTCATAGTGCTAGAGGCTCAATACGGGCTGAAATAACAATGGAGCGGATGATAACAGAAAAAACAACGCCCCGTCAGTGTGTTCGGGGCGTATAAATGGGTAATGAAGTTAAATCAATTTGTAAAACAACTGATTACTTAAGCGCTTCCATCTCCTTATCGGCCATTTTGAACTGGCGTATGCGGGCTTCAATACGTGCAAGCTGTAAGGGATTACTTTCAGATGCACGGTAGGCAAAGTTTAGCTGATCGATAGCGCCCTTATAATTAGCTCCCAAAGCCATGAGCTCAGCGGTAGAAAAATATTCTAACGCCTGATTGCCTGTTTTTTTATAAACAGCGCTCAGTAATTGGTAGGGCAGCTGATTTTGTTTATCGAGGAATATCATGTCCTCCAATAAAGGAATAGCCTTAGGGGCTTGGTCAGCTTCGATGTAAATATTGGCTAAGTTGGCGTTAATCACTTGCGATGTTGGCTTCATTTTTCGCTGGGCTTCAAGCATAGCAATCGCCTTTGCGTAGTCCTTACGTTCGGTCAATAAGTCGGCTTTAGTATCGATATAAAACAGGTTGTTATCATCAATTTTTAACAGTTCATCGACGATTTTTTCCGACTCATCAAACTTCTTCAATCTAAATAACGCCAGCGCTTTGCCATAGAGCGCCGCCTCTTTAAAGCTGTAGGTCTGTTTGTTTAGTTGCTTGTCAAACATGCTCAAAACCGCTTCGTCGCTATAACTGGAAAAACGGACTTGAATACGAGCTTTCGCCAGCTGGAAGTTCAGGTTATCGGGAATATAACGCTTAGGATATTGCTCGGCGCGGTTACGGGCTTCAGTGATCCGCGACTCTGGTAATGGGTGAGTTAGCAGCATTTGTGGCGGTGTGGTGGTAAAGCGGTAACGAGTGGCTAACTTGCCAAAGAAATCCGCTGCAGCGTTGGGATCAAAGCCTGCATCCACCAAAATTTGCATACCGATGCGGTCGGCTTCTTTCTCGTGCAAACGGGTATAGTTGATTTTTGATTGTGTTGCCATCGCTTGGGTCGTCGCCAGTGCAGCCATACCGGCTTGTGGTACGGCAATGGTTAATAAAATAGCACCGAGTAAACCCGCAATTGTCGCAGGATTGCTCTTTTGTTGTGCTTCGAGCGAACGCGCAAGGTGACGTTGGGTAACGTGGGTAATTTCGTGGCCGAGTACTGAGGCGAGTTCGCTTTCGTTATCGGCATTGAGAAATAAGCCAGTGTGCACAGCAACATGGCCGCCGAAGAAGGCGAAGGCGTTGATTTCATCATTTTGTAACAAGAAGAAATAGAAGGGCGTTTTTACCCCTGTGGCATGGGCGACCAGTTTGTTGCCAAGTTCTGTAAGGTACTGACTCAACACAGGATCATTTAACATCGGCGCTGAGGAGCGAATGATGCGCATATAGGCATCACCGTAAACCATTTCTTTTTCAAGGCTGAAGGTGTTAACTGCGGCCGTACCTAAATCCGGTAAGTCATTGTTAGCAAAGCTTTTGGCGGCTAAGGTTAGCAGCATCAAAGAGAATGCGCCTGCAACAAAAGGTTTTAATCGAGTCAAAAAAGTCAAGTTACGCAAGCGGATCCTTTATTTCTAATTATCTCAACTAAAGGCAGAGATACTGCACTTAGCTTGTAGTTTGAGGTGCAACTTAGGATAATAGCCCAAGTTCGTCTATAGCAAGTTCATTATGATTTTTATTGATTTAACGCTATTTCGCTGTCCTGTGCCTTTAGTTAAAGTGAAACTTGTATTGAAGCCAATGCGAGACGGCGAGCAATTGCATATCTTACTCTCAGACTCAGGTTCGCGGCGAGATGTTCCCCAATATTTAAAAAAACAAGGTCATATCGTGCAAGAGTTGCGTAATGATGTGAGTCTGTTAGCCTTGATGGTCACCAAAGTTGATCTATCTCAGAGATAAATTGAGGATTTTCATGTTTAAATCCTTTCCGAGTCGTGACCTAATTTAATGTGCACGCTAGATAAGTTCACCAAATGAGTTTGCTAGCTGGGCGTAAGATTTCCGTTCAGCTAACAAGTTGAAGTGAAAGTAGTTTGAGTAACGTCGTAGATAACACCATGATAAATAAACTTTCCTGAGCGTTTGGGAAGCCTAGCCAACCATCACTATTGGAATGATCCATGTTTACTGTTTTTTCTCGTTGGTATCAAGAGCGCTTTAGTGATCCACAAGCTGTGACCTTAATGGCTATTCTTGTTGGGTTCGCGTTAGTGATTTATTTTGCCGCAGGTTTACTTGCCCCCTTATTAGTCGCGCTGGTGTTGGCATTTTTATTGGAATGGCCCGTTGCGCAAATGCTGAAATTAGGCATTAATCGCACCGCTGGTGCGTCCTTAGTTATCGTGTTGTTTTTGGGCATTGTGGTCTTACTGACATTTGGCTTAATTCCGAGTGTGTGGCGTCAAGGCGTGAGCTTAATTGCCGATTTGCCGAGCATGATAGATAAAGGGCTGCTGACGCTACAAACCTTGATCAACCAATACCCGCAATTTATCAATCCTGAGCAATTAGATTTGATGGTCGCAGAGCTTAAAAAACTGCTCGATACTCAGCATGTACTGGATATTGCTAAGCAATTAATTGGCTATTCAGCGTCATTACTCGTCTTGATGGTATACGCGATTTTAGTGCCTCTGTTGGTGTTTTTCTTTTTAAAGGATAAAGACCAACTGATCAGCGGCAGTAAGCGCTTTTTCCCCGCCAATCGCCAGTTAGCTCGCAAAGTGTGGTTTGAAATGCATCAGCAAATTTTCAATTACATTCGGGGTAAAGTGATTGAAATCGTGGTGGTTGGCGTCGCAACCTATATCTTGTTTGCCGTAATGGGACTGAGATATTCAGTGTTGCTCGGGGTGCTAACTGGGTTGTCGGTATTGATCCCCTATGTTGGTGCAACCTTAGTCACCTTGCCGATCACCTTAGTGGCATTTTTTCAGTGGGGTTTTAGTTCTGAATTTGGTTATTTGATGTTGGGTTACGGCATTATTCAGGCGCTCGACGGTAATTTACTCGTGCCGATTTTGTTCTCCGATGCGGTGGATTTGCATCCGGTGATCATCATAGCCGCGGTGTTAGTCTTTGGCGGTTTATGGGGTGTGTGGGGGGTATTCTTTGCTATTCCATTGGCCTCGCTGGTCAAAGCCGTGATTAACGCTTGGCCTAAAACCGAGGTTGAAACTCTCCATGGACTCGATGCGAGTTGATGACGACTCGCTGAACGGTTTGCTTAGCTTGTCCTTGTGAGCATTGAGTTCTGTCATGGAACTTCAATGCCAGAGACGAGTAGGGCGTTCAGGCGCACATTTAGGCACATATATAGGCGCCACGTTTCGTCTCCATTATACATATTCATCAATCTCTCGCTGTATTTCCTGTTTAGCGTTATTGCCTTCGGGTTTGTCATTTGTCTTCAAGTTCCTTGAATAGAGCCCATATTGTCTAATTCAGGCTTTTTATTTTGTCCTTAGTCGCTCTAGGGATTTACATTATGTAACCTCTAGGTTAGGTATATGTAAAACTCTTATATAAGCATGTGGTTACATGATGCAGCGCACATTTTACCCTTGAGTATGTTGATAAAGTTGGGGGGCTTAGCATGGGTTTGCTTATTCGTTCATCCTTAGCTAAGTTATATCGAGTCGTGCTATTTACTTTTGGTTGCGAGATGGAAGTCACCCTGACAAGAATTTCCACTGACAATCGCCATTGGAGGATACTATTGTGAGCAAAAAACTATTAAGTGCGCTTTTCGGGGCTAGTCTCGCAGCGTTAGCGCTGTCGCCAACCGCATTTGCTGCAGATCAAAAATTGTCTGATTTCCACGCTGAGTCGGGTGGATGTGAAAGCTGTCATAAAGATGGTACACCTTCTGCGGATGGTGCCTTTGAATTTGAACAGTGCCAAAGCTGTCACGGTTCTCTTGCTGAGATGGACGCTGTGCATAAACCACATGACGGCAATTTAGTCTGTGCAGATTGTCATGCGGTGCATGATATGAATGTAGGTGAAAAACCTACCTGTGAAAGCTGCCATGATGATGGCCGTACACCTGCGACTATTCTGAAAAAATAATCAAAAAATATTAGAAACGTTGGCGTGAGCCTTCAAGTCTAAACAAATAACGCCAGCAAA
>NZ_JAUOEU010000018.1:0-104540 GCF_031932105.1 Shewanella sp. SP1S1-7 | reverse complement strand
TGGCAAAATTCCGCAGTAACGAGTAGCTCTTTAGAAAATTCAGACATAAAAAATCAGCCGCAACTTAGGTTGCGGCTGATTATGAAGCCCTTGAAAGATCGTTCAACTACTTAAAACGATCGGCATTATCAGCAATGATGGTCTTTTTTGTTTGTATGATTAGAACCAAGGTTCCTCATTCTAAGCTCAGCTCCTGCGCCATATTCAGGAGATAGGCTATCAGCAATGGTGGCCTTTTTTGTTTATGCAATTTGAATCCCATGTTTTCATTCAAAGCTGCGTTACTGTGGCTGATTAGCGGCATTTTAGTTCACTCTTTCTATTTATGGTCTACACTCAAATCCGTGGCCAACTTAATGGTTTTTATGGCCTTTAAAATTTGCACTAGGATGGTGCGACGTATGATTCTCGACAATCTTGGGTCATACGGCCGAGCAATTCTCCCATCTGGGTGACTTATTTTAAGTAGAGAAAGCTATGTGGTTACCAACACGTATTTCGCAGCGCCTCACTATGGGCAGCATAGTACTGCTTTTACTGACCGGACTTGCCGTTTTTGGTGTGATGTCACTGAGGGGGCAACCTAGAGTAGTGGCGGCGAGTCAGGAGTTAATTGAGCAAACCGGTAGCAGTATCGTGAGGCAACTCGCACTTAAGCTTGCCAGCATTGAGGGTATTACTTTAAGCCTTGCACGCCTTGCAGAAGTGCTACCCCACGAGCAAGCTCTTTATCTTAATTCCTTACCCAATCTAATTGATAACAATGGCGATCTCACTATCGCTGGCGGCGGGATTTGGCCTGAGCCTGATAAATTTGTCGCTGGCAGCACCCGTCATAGTTTTTTCTGGGCCCGTGGTAGCGATAATTTGCTGGCTTATTCAGATGACTATAATGCGCAATCTGGCCCTGGCTATCACAATGATCCTTGGTATACAGGGGCACGCACGAGTTCTGTATCTCAGTGTTTATGGTCTGAAGCCTATCAGGATACCGTTACAAAAGTGGCGATGGTGACATGCAGTGTGCCATATCGTCTGACGGGGACATTTGCTGGGGTCGCAACAATAGATTTGAAACTTGATGATTTAGCAAAATTTCTAACAGAACATGGCAATGTAACTGACGGCTATGCTTTCGCTTTAGATAAAGCGGGTAATATCTTACATTTTCCTGAAGCGAATAAGTCCGACACTATGCTGCGCTTTACCGATCTCGTCGGGCAGTTACCTTGGCTTGCCCCCGTTGAAGCTGCGCTCAAACAAACCTCAATTAATAACGTAATTTCTGTGAGTTTAGATAAGGATGGAAGACTCAATCAGGCGAGCGAGGTAAGCCTTTTTGTGATGCCTGATACCGGATGGGTGATTGGTCTTGTGACGCCAAAGACCCGAGTCACAGGGCTTGCCCGTGAGCTGACCTTTGATATTTTGTTGTTTTTATTACCCTTGCTCGCCATTTTACTTTATTTGGCTTGGTTGTCGGGTAAAAAACTGTTGGCGCAGCTTGAGGAAACCACAGATCAAATTGCTTCCCTTGGGAGCGGTAATTTGGGCGCCAATGTCGAGCTGCAAATTCAGCGGGATGATGAAATTGGCGCTTTGCGTCGAGCTGTAAATACCTATGCGGGTACACTGAGGGCAATGCTAGATTTGATCACCCAAGAGGCGAAGAAAGTTCAGTTTGAGGCAACGCAATTAAGTGGTCTTAGCCATAGGTTAGCCCAACGTGCAGAACAGCAGCGGCTTGAGAGTGCGCAACTCGCCGCGGCGATAACACAAATGTCGTCAAGCGCGATGGAAGTGGCGAATAACACTAACGATTGTGCTGCAACGGCGCAATCCTCTTTAATTGTGGTGCGGGAAGGACAAACCCGAGTGGCATCCAGCAATGCTTCGATTGAGGCATTAGCGGGGGAGATCGCCAATGCGACCAAGGTGATATCCCAGTTGGCTCAAGATAGCCAGAAAGTGGGCGCCGTATTGGATGTGATCAAGGCGATTTCAGAGCAAACTAATCTGTTAGCGTTAAATGCTGCAATAGAAGCGGCAAGGGCGGGGGAACAGGGTCGCGGCTTTGCGGTTGTTGCCGATGAAGTGCGAACTCTTGCTGGTCGTACTCAAGATTCCGCCAATGAAATCAGTACCATGATTAATGCTTTGCAATCAGCATCTCGGCTTGCGGTACAAGCGATGCAAACAGGTGAGTCCCGCACTGTCCACGCAGTTGCTGAGGCTGAGGGAGCGGCCAGTTCTTTATCGAGTACTGTACAAAGTTTCGATGATATTTCGCAGCGAGCTCAGCAAATTGCTTTAGCCGCTCAGCAACAAAGCCAAGTCACTCAGGAGATCAATGAGTTGGCGGTGCGGATTAATAGCATTAGTGAAGATAACTCTCTCGATGCGACCGCGCTCGATGCGTTAAGCCTTGAGATGCAAAAATTATCCGACCGTTTAATCAACATCAATCGAGCTTAATCCTGATAAATGGCGGGTTGTGGGTCACCTTGAAGTGGCGCTTCAACCGACAAGGGATTCCAAGATAGGTTGAATTTCGCGATATTTTTAAGCGGATTGGATGTAGATTGACCATGTAGATTGCTTTTTTAAATTAAGGGTTTACAGCGGAGTAGGAGATAGCTATTATCTCGCTCGTTCGGAGGGGTGGCAGAGTGGTTTAATGCACCGGTCTTGAAAACCGGCGTGGGTTTATAGCCCACCTAGGGTTCAAATCCCTACTCCTCCGCCATATTTAGTCAAAAAAGCCGCTAATTTGTTAGCGGCTTTTTTGCATTTTGAACTCCAGACTCCTCATTCTAAGCGTAGCTCCTTCGCCATATTTCACGGAAAAGGCCATCAGCAATGATGGCCTTTTACGTTTATGCAGTTATCACCTTGGGCTTCTCGTCCCAACACTTCATTTTTAACGCTATTCAGCGACTCATAAATTATTTACCTATTTACCTATTTACCTATTTACCTATTTGCATTTAAGTTAGTTGATCCAGAACTCATCTGTATGTCTTTTTGACGTGTGCTGACTGGATTTTATTTATCGCGGGTATATCCTTCCTGAGAGTGCTTTGTTGTTGATTGACTTCAATCTGCTACTTTATTTATAAAGCAGTGTGATTGAGCAAAATATATAAAGCTTGATGTGAGTCGTCGTTTATCCATTCAAGCCCTTTACTGTTTAACTGCTTTTGACCTAAGTGAATATGAAATAGTCAATTAACACGATTAAGCATAAATTTAAGTTTACAGTGGCAGTAGAGATCGCTATTATCTCGCTCGTTCGGAGGGGTGGCAGAGTGGTTTAATGCACCGGTCTTGAAAACCGGCGTGGGTTTATAGCCCACCTAGGGTTCAAATCCCTACTCCTCCGCCATATTTAGTCAAAAACGCCGCTAATTTATTAGCGGCGTTTTTGCATTTGTGCAGTTTGAACTCCAGACTTCTCATTCTAAGCGCAGCTCCTTCGTCAAATGTCACGGGAAAGATCATCTGCATCGATGGCTTTTCTGCTTGTCTTGAAGAAAAAACAACCGATTTGCTAAATGCTTTACTATCGATTCAACAAGGGTTTTAGGTTGATAATGCTTGGGTTATTGCTTCGTTTTTAAACGCTTTTTATTGGTATGCTATTCTGGAATCCTTTCTTTAAATATCATCTAGTTAACAATGTTGAATTTATGCTTTGCGAAATGGGGTTGTTGGGCTAAATTAGCCTTATGAACTCGTTATCCGTCTGCTGTGTTGCTTTGTTTAACGCGCGGATCGAGCTGTAAATTGTAAAAGGTGGGTTAAGTTGATTTCGATATATTTGGTTGACGATCATGAGCTTGTGAGAACTGGGATCCGCCGCATCTTGGAAGATGAACGTGGGATCAAAGTGGTGGGCGAAGCCCCTGATGGTGAGACTGCGGTGCAGTGGGCTCGCCAAAACGAAGCTGATGTGATCTTAATGGACATGAATATGCCTGGGATGGGCGGACTGGAAGCCACTCGAAAAATTCTGCGTTATCAACCCCATGCTAAAATTATTGTGTTGACTGTGCACACGGAAGATCCATTCCCGAGCAAGGTCATGCAGGCTGGCGCTTCGGGTTATTTGACGAAAGGGGCGACGCCGCCGGAAGTATTGCAGGCGATACGTCAGGTTTCTCGCGGCCAGCGTTATTTATCCCCTGAAATTGCCCAACAGATGGCGCTGAGTCAGTTTAATCCCGCCGATGAAAACCCGTTTAAGTCTTTGTCTGAACGTGAGTTACAGATCATGTTGATGATCACCAACGGCGAGAAGGTGAACGATATTTCTGAGCAGCTGAACTTAAGCCCTAAAACCGTTAACAGCTACCGTTATCGCCTATTTGCTAAACTGGGGATCAGTGGTGATGTCGAGCTAACGCGGTTAGCTATTCGCTATAAAATGTTGGATGCTGGCCATTTTTAATGGAAAGTGGATTGCGTTGTTCGATGGCTTGAGTCGAGTGAGTTCGTGGGTTAAATGTTGCTATGTTGTCTGTGTTAAGTCTGCAAAACTGTGGGTGTAAATGATGTCGAATGAATTTAACGCCCAAAGTTTTTTACGTACGGTTTCATCCTCCGCTGGGGTTTATCGCATGTATGACGTCAAGAATGACGTCATTTATGTGGGTAAAGCCAAAGATCTCAAAAAACGGCTTACCTCGTATTTTCGTAAAAACCTCGCTAATGTTAAGACCCAAGCCTTAGTCTCGCATATACACCATATTGATGTGACGCTGACCCACAGCGAAACCGATGCTCTGTTGCTTGAGAATGATTACATCAAGCAATACATGCCCAAATACAATGTTTTATTGCGTGATGACAAATCTTATCCTTACATACTGTTAAGCCAGCACGAACACCCAAGGCTTGCTTATCATCGTGGTCCGCAGCGGGAAAAAGGCCACTATTTTGGCCCTTATCCTAACGGCGGCGCCGTGCGTGAAAGCCTGCATTTAATGCAGAAGCTGTTTCCAATTCGTCAATGTGACGACCTTTACTACAAGTCTCGCTCACGCCCCTGTTTACAATATCAACTTTCCCGTTGTAGCGCGCCCTGTGTGGGTAAAGTCAGCAACGCTGATTACGACGAGCAAGTGAAACTCGCCAGCCTGTTTTTAAAGGGCAAAGATCAGCAAGTGATCAGCGCCTTGGTTGACAAAATGGAGCTTGCGGCTGAGCGACAAGCTTATGAGCAAGCTGCACGATTTCGCGATCAGATCATGGCGCTGCGTAAAGTCGCCGAACAACAGGAAGTATCGAATAATAAAGGCGATATGGATGTCATCGGTGTGCATTATTCGTCGGGCATCGCCTGTTTCCATTTGCTGTTTATCCGCGAGGGTAAAATTTTTGGTAGTCGCAGCTATTATCCTTCTGTGCCGGCCCAAACCGATATGGACGAAGTGCTGCGCTCTTTCATCCTGCAGTTTTATTTAAATGCGGATATTCAACGCACGATCCCAAAAGAAGTGGTGATTAGCCACAACTTTGAAGAATTACATGAACTCGAAGCGGCGGTTTCTGAGGCGCTAGATAAAAAGTTTTCGATTAAGACTAATGTGCGCGCCGACAGGGCAAGCTTCTTGCGGTTAGCGGTGACCAATGCGACGAATGCCGTAGTTACGCGCTTGTCCCATAAAAACACGGTCGAACAGCGTTTTGTGTTACTTGAGGAAATCCTTGAATTGAGTACGCCTATTCAACGGATGGAATGTTTCGATATCAGTCATACCATGGGGGAGAGCACGGTTGCCTCCTGTGTGGTGTTCAATCGGGAAGGGCCGCATAAAGGCGAATATCGTCGCTATAACATCGAGGGTATTACACCGGGCGATGATTACGCGGCAATGAAGCAAGCGGTGAGTCGACGTTTCGATAAGATTGAGGCGGGCGGTAAAATCCCTGACATTTTGTTTATCGATGGTGGACTTGGGCAGTTGCGTATCGCCCAGAAGATAGTGGATGAAAAGTTTGTCCATTTAGATAAAGCACCGCAGCTCATTGGGGTGGCGAAAGGCGAGGGCCGTAAACCTGGGCTCGAAACCTTAATCTTAGGGGATACAGAAACCAGCTTTTCCCTCGAAGGTGATTCGCCTGCGTTGCACCTTATTCAACATATTCGCGATGAGTCCCATCGATTCGCGATAGCTGGCCATCGTAATCGTCGCCTGAAAACCCGCAATACTTCCACATTGGAATCTATTCCAGGAATTGGCCCTAAACGCCGTAAAGCTTTGTTACAGCATTTAGGTGGGTTGCAAGAAGTGAAAGCGGCAAGTGTGGCGGAATTAGTCAAAGTACCAGGGATCAGCATAGAAATGGCACAAACCATTCATGATGCATTGCGAGGGTGATAAAATTAAGGCAAGATTGGCGCTGCTTTTGACTAACTGGTTTGATCATGCCGTTTAACTTACCTATAGCATTAACTCTTTTCAGGCTTTTTTTACTGCCCATCTTTGTGGTGCTGTTTTATTTACCCTACGACTGGACCCCTTTTGTTGCCGCTTTTACTTTTTGGCTCGCGGCGTTAACGGATGCATTAGATGGTTATGCTGCCCGTAAATTGAAGCAATTAACCCGTTTTGGTGCTTTCCTCGATCCAGTCGCTGACAAGTTGATGGTGATCACAGCCTTAGTGCTGTTAGTCGATCAATACGCCAATATCTGGCTGACGATGCCAGCACTGTTTATGATAGGCCGCGAGATTGTCATTTCAGCGTTGAGAGAATGGATGGCTGAAATTGGTAAACGTGGCACTGTCGCCGTGTCTTGGATTGGTAAATATAAGACTGCCGCGCAAATGGTGGCGATTATTGGCCTGATTTGGCAATACAATCCTTTAATGACCAATGCCGCGTTTGTGCTGTTATATATCGCTGCAGTATTAACTTTTTGGTCAATGATGAGTTACATTTTAGCCGCTTGGAAAGATCTGACTGCTGAATAGTGCAATAAAAAATCAAAGAGATTATTTAGTGTGCAAGCAGTAAGTTATCGATAAAACAGCGGTTGACACTGGGTGGTAAATCGGTAGAATGCCACCCCGTAGACAAGAGACGATGTGAAAACAAAATCTTAACGCTACTGAATATTGAAATGTGATATTCGCTCAGTTGATAAGGTGAAATACAATACCTTATTTACTTGAGTAAATAGTAAAGCAAAATGCGACATTAGCTCAGTTGGTAGAGCGATACCTTGCCAAGGTATAGGTCATCGGTTCGAACCCGATATGTCGCTCCAATATTCTTGAAGTCTGATTCTGGTTAATCCGAGTTAGCAACTATGGCGCGATGGCAGAATGGCTATGCTGCGGATTGCAAATCCGTCGATCTCGGTTCGACTCCGGGTCGCGCCTCCATAGATGAACGTATTAATGACATGATTCCCGTCGTTAATATAAAGAGTTTGCCCGAGTGGTGGAATCGGTAGACACAAGGGATTTAAAATCCCTCGCTGGTAACAGCGTGCCAGTTCAAGTCTGGCCTCGGGTACCATTATTTTTTATAATAATGGTAAAAATAAAATCCTAAGCTTCAATAGGATTTTATTAAAGATTTGTTTTTTGTATTAAGCGTTAGCTACATAGAGTTAATAATATTTATGACATGATTCCCGTCATTGATATTCAGAGTTTGCCCGAGTGGTGGAATCGGTAGACACAAGGGATTTAAAATCCCTCGCTGGTAACAGCGTGCCAGTTCAAGTCTGGCCTCGGGTACCATTATTATGTATGAATAGCATAAAGCCTCAACGAAAGTTGGGGCTTTTTTGCATCTGGATTTCCACATTTAGTCAGTGTTGTTCGCGAGAGATTTAAGGCCAAACTTGACTGACACGCTTGGCGTACCGTTTTCGATATAAGAAATAGTCATCAATGTGTTGGACTAGTCTCGCTAGCTTTAGTTAGCAGGACTTCATGCTGCGATGCTCGTCAGGGGAGTGCTGAAAACTGATAGCATCATGCAGCAGCTGTGCGTTTGAAGCTGATAGCATCAACTTGAAGCAAGCCAGTAGCTATGCTGATGTAACTCTTTGTGCAGAGAAGTCAGAGCGATAAGGCGTGAGATTATTTCGGCTGAAACGCAGGTCGTGAGTTTTTTGCTTTGGTTTAACCTATTTATGCTTGAGATAAACCTAGGAATAGAAAACCTATCAATAAAATCTATCAATAACATCTATCGATAAAATCCTAGGCATAAAAAAGCGCCAGTAAAGACTGACGCTTTTATTAACCCTATCTTTTTATTAACGCTATAGGGTCGGTTTATGCTCGCTAAGCAAGGGAACTAATTAAGCTCTATTGCCAATCGTCGCTATTCCAGCGGTATAACCAAGTCGCTGCTAGAGGTTTATCGTCTTTCTTCAACTGTAATCTCAGTTCGGCTACATTGGTGCTTTCTGGTTCGAAGCTGACAAATACCCGTGCACCATTGATGTCAGGGTGGGCAACAATCCGAGTAGACAAGATTTTGCCTTTGTTGATGCTGGCATCGATACTAATTTTATCAATATCTTGTGGCTTGATATTACTAAAGTCGACGAGTAACTCTTTACCCTTGCTGAGCACTTGCCCCTTCGAACTGCGGACCACTCGTGCCTTTGACGCGATTGAAGGGCTGTCGTTTGACGCCGTCATACGATAGGAATATTTATAGGGTTGATCTTTCTTCAGGCCGCCTTGTGGCTCCCAATAGGCGACTATGTTGTCGTTGGTTTCAGCACTCGATGGGATTTCAATCAACACCAGCTGGCCCTTGCCCCAATCATTGAGTGGCTCAATCCATGCGGAAGGGCGAAGTTGATAGTTTGCACTCAGATCTTGATAGTCTTCAAACTTGCGGTGGCGCTGGATCAGACCAAAACCTTTAATATCTTCATCGGCAAAGGCGCTGACTTGCAGTTTGTTGGGATTATTTAGGGGGCGCCATAGACGCTCGCCATTACCGCGATCGATTTGCAGACCGTCGGAGTTGTGTACTTCAGGGCGGTAATCGGGTTTATCCGAGTTATCTAATCCACCAAATAGGAACATAGAGGTTAGCGGTGCAAGGCCAACATGTTGAATATCTTTGCGTGGGAACAGGGTTACATCCACTTCGACACGTGAAGGTGCGCCAGGATAAATACCAAAACGATAGGCACCCGTGACACTTTGGCTGTCGAGCAGGGCATGCACCACAATCGCCGTTTGGTATTTGGATGGTCGTTCAACCCAAAAGCGCTTAAATAATGGATATTCTTCGCCTTTAGGCTGGGCGACATCTATCGCTAAACCGCGATTAGACAGGCCATAGGTTTGGCCTTTAGACAGTACGCGAAAGTAGCTCGCGCCTTGGAACATGATGAATTCATCTTTTACTTCATCGTCATTGATGGGGTAATGCAAACGCACGCCAGCATATTGACCCAATTGGGTGATGAGTTTTTCGATGGCGTCACTGGGCACATCGAACGAGGCCTCAGTGAGTTCAATCGGTATGGCTTTGCTGTTTTCGACCACATCGATGTCGACGAGGTTTTTATAGAGAAAACCCGGAGCAAAAAGCTGTACTGAAAATTTAGTGGGTGTACCGCCCCAAATCGCGGCATTTTCTTGATAATTGATTTTGCCATAGGTGGCAAAATCAAGATCGATTAGTTCTTGAGGCGCTTTCTTGGCTTCTTTAAATGGTTTTTGCGACAGTTGTTGCGCGAGTTCGACTACAGTATCGTGGGTAAAATTTTTAGATTTTTTTTCTGGGGCAGGCGCAGGTGCTCCGGTTGTCTCTGCCGCTGCGGCATTGACGTTATTCATGCCGACGACGTAGACGATGGCGGTCAAGATGAAAAAAGGTAGTTTTTTGAGTAATGCCGGATAACCGGTAGGGTAATTCATCGTATGATTCATTCGCAAAATGGAAACTCCTTACTAAAATGACGCTGATTCATAGGCAGATATGCAATATGTTTCAGTCTAGCTAAAGATGTTTGAACTATTTAATCCCTAATTATTAATAATTTGTCTGCGACAAAGCCCTAAGTTGTTGGATTCGAATAGCTGTGGCGAGCAGTAATTTTACCTGTGTAGCTGGATATTTGTAACATAAATTATGATTTGCGCTATTTAGGTGCTGCTCTGGATACTTTGCAGTGTTGTTTAGATATCAATAACAGTAATTGCGAATGTGCTCGGCGGTAGTAATAGTCAGTGGTAGTAACACCTAGTAATTGCTCAGTGGTAGTAATAGCTCAGTGGTAATAAAGAGTGTGGTGAAAACGCGCTTGGCTAAGCTAACTTAGCACTGATTCAATCGAGTGGCGTTGCTACAGAGCCGAGGCACCGTTAACGTTAGGATTTGAAGAAAACAGACAAGCGCATTAGGGCTCAAGCGATAGGACTAGATAAATAACTGAGGCTCACCGTTTTTCCTGTGAGCCTATTTAGATGCGCTATGCGGCTGCTAGCTTGAATATTAGGGCTTGAGTAAATTAGGCCTTGAGTAAGTGCGACAGATCGCTGCCCACAGGGATAGGGATTTCTTGCTGTTCTCCGCAGAACAAATACGCAGGTTGGTCACCTAAGAGTGAGAGTTTGTCTCCTTGACGCCACAGGGCTGAGCCTTCAACTATGCCGACCACTGGGGTTAATGGGTCGACCTTAGTGAATTCTAATAACCGCTGGGCACGGGTTTCACCGTTGTGGCCCGGTGCTTGGTAATTGGAATAATGCGGATTTAGCTGGAACGGCACTAAGTTTAATGCCTTGAACGATGGCGGCTCGATGATGGGCATATCATTCGTGGTGCGAATGCTCAGTCCCGATACGTTAGAACCCGCACTCCAGCCGATATAAGGTTTGCCAAGGGCAACTTGTTCACCAATTAGCGTAACCAGATCATAGCGATATAGTTGGTGCAACAAATGAAAGGTGTTACCGCCGCCGATTAAAATCCCGTCGGCATCTTTTATCGCTTGTTGAGGATCGGGATGCTGATGAATGCCACTGATATCGAGTTCAAGCTCACTTAATCCTGTCACTACAGATGCTAAATAATTGTCATAACTCATGCTGACGCCAGCATAGGGGATAAAAATCCATTTTTGCGCGTTGGTGGTAAGCGGTTTAATAAAAGGGATCGCGTGGGCAAGATAAGGTGTATCACCGACACGAGAGCTGCTCAGTAGTAGGGCATTGATTGTCATTTTGTATCCTGAAATCTCGGAGTGTGCAGGCATGTTAACAAAGATTAATCCCGATAAACATAGAGAAATAAAGCAGAATTGCGCTGTAGCGCCGATAGCTGCTAGATTTAAGTTTCGATTAATATAGTGACCCTAGACTCTCGATCCATGAAAGACAGTGCCTTTATACGAGAAAGATAACCTAATTTAAAAACTCTTTTCTTTTACCACTTGAATTTCGATGATTTGGACATATTATGTCTTTGAACAAAGTTAAATGGCACATTCTTGCCCTAAAGGAGCTGAAATGAAGCGTATATTTTTATTGATTGCGACTAACCTAGCTGTGTTGCTAGTAGCCTCAATTGTAATGTCTATTCTAGGCGTGAACACGTCTACTATGGGTGGACTGCTGGTGTTCGCTGCCATTTTTGGATTCGGTGGGGCCTTTATCAGCTTAGCCATTTCAAAATGGATGGCGAAAAAGACCATGGGTTGTGAAGTGATCACTACCCCACGTGACAGTACTGAACGTTGGTTAGTGGAGACGGTTGCCCGTCAAGCTAAGCAAGCGGGGATTAAAATGCCAGAAGTGGCGATTTATCAATCACCCGACATGAACGCGTTCGCTACAGGCCCAAGTAAAGACAACTCGTTAGTGGCTGTGAGTACGGGTCTGTTATATGGCATGAGCCAAGATGAAATCGAAGGCGTATTGGCCCACGAAGTGAGCCACGTTGCTAACGGTGACATGGTGACCTTGACACTGATCCAAGGTGTGGTTAACACCTTCGTGATCTTCGCGGCCCGTGTGGTTGCTGGCATTATTAACAACTTTGTGTCGAGCAATGATGAAGAAGGCGAAGGTTTAGGCATGTTTGCTTACATGGCCGTGGTTTTCGTGTTGGATATGTTATTTGGTATCTTGGCTTCAATCATCGTCGCTTACTTCTCACGTATTCGTGAGTACAAAGCCGATGAAGGCGCGGCCCGTTTAGCGGGTAAAGGCAAGATGATTGCTGCGCTTGAGCGTTTACGCCAAGGTCCAGAAAGCACGGCAATGCCTGCACAAATGTCTGCCTTTGGTATTAACGGCAAACGTTCAATGGCGGAAATGATGATGAGTCATCCTCCATTAGAAAAACGTATTGCAGCGTTAAGAGCAAGCTAATAAAGAGTGAGTTAGGTTAACGTTTTAAGCCTCACTTACAATCAGATCTATGACTCTGAATATCGGGCTCAAACTTTGGTTTGAGCCCGATTTTTTTATGCCTGCCATTTAACTCACATTTGATGAAGCAAAAAGGCGCCGCTATGGGAATCATCACACCGCGTTAAACACCATCGCGGGTAAATCGCTGAAGATTCATGCGGGTTGTGCGTTCATTCTTGATGCAACAAATCATACCTGCAGCAAATTGTGTTGCGCGGTTGCTGCAAGGGCGCGATAGACCAGTGTCGTTTGCTTCGCCTTGATATTCCAATGCTGCCAAAATAGTGGCACGCGCATGCGTCGCTCTGGCGTGAGCTCAATCAGTATCCCTTGATCGATTAACGGCTTAGCTTGCAGATGACCGACGAGTCCATAACCTAAGCTTAAGTTAATCGCTTCTAAAAAACTTTCTGAAGAGGGGATTGTATGTTGCCACCATTGCCCTGGCGTCATATTGAAATATTGGGCGAGAAACTTCTCGTGCAGCTTATCTTTGGTGGAGAACACCACTGCTGGCGCCTTTGCTAACTGGGCTTGGCTAATGCCGTAAAATGGCTGAGTGTCGCTCGGCTCACCAAAATAGCGCGCGGCAAATTCGGGCGTGGCCACACACAAATATTCCATCGTGCCTAAAAACTCACTGCTGCAACCCGCCATCGGCACTTCGGTTGTGGTGACGCAGCCGACCGCTTCACCGTTTTTCAATAGATGATGGGTGTAAGACTCGTCATCGACGATCAATTCCAATAACCAAGCGTGGCGACTGAACATGCCTGCCAGCGCAGGTAAAAACCAAGTGGCTAAACTGTCGGCATTCACAGCTATGCGCACTGTGGTTGGATGATTGGGATCGTCGGCGTCCATCTCGGCTCTTAATTCACTCTCAAGTAATTGCACCTGTGAATAGTGGCGCAGCAGACGTTTACCTGTGGGTGTCGCAACCACGGGATTGGAGCGAATAAGTAATGACTGACCGACTTTTTCCTCAAGCTGCCGAATGCGTTGCGATACTGCCGACTGGGTGATGTGCAGCACTTTGGCGGCGCGATCGAAACCGCCTTCCGAGACGACAACGGCGAGGGCTTTGAGATTGGCGTATTCCAGCATAATCATCCTTAATCGATGTGCATTTGATAGTTATTAATTTTACTTATGATACATAAAAAACATTAGTTATATTAATTTTGTTGTTTTGACTATGCTAGCGCCTTCTTCGAACATGAGAGGTGGTTATGCAAGCGGCATTTATACAAGGTATGGGAATTGGTGGCAGTTTGATTATTGCTGTGGGCGCGCAAAATGCCTTTGTGCTCAAGCAAGGCATCAAGCGCTCTTACACACTGCCTATTGCCTTGCTCTGCTCTATGATTGATGCGCTGATGATCACTGCGGGTGTGGCGGGGCTGGGGCACATTATTGAATCTTTCCCGACCATTAAGCATGTGGCGAGTTTCGGTGGCGCCGCGTTTCTACTCTGGTACGGTGCAAATGCGCTCAAGGCGTCGTTTGTGGCCAAGGGCATTGAGATGGAGCAGGCTGATAATGCCGATACCTTCAAAAAGGCCGTGTTGACTACGCTTGGGATCAGTCTGCTTAATCCGCATTTGTACCTCGACACTGTGGTGTTGCTCGGCAGTATCAGCACTCAATTTGATGATTTACATCGACCTTGGTTTGGCGCCGGTGCCGTATTGGCATCGTTTATTTGGTTCTTCGGCTTAAGTTTTGGTGCGCGTTTGCTGGCGCCAATTTTTACTCGCCCAGCAGCATGGCGTTATCTTGACCGTTTTATATGGCTAACCATGTGGAGTATTGCAGCCGCGATTATTTGGCCCTATGTGGCAGGATAAACCGACGCTGAGATGCCATGACATGTGGACATAGCTGAATGGTTTTGCGGATTTTTTGCTCGGTTAGACAGTATGTTGTGATATGAAAGTGAAAATTTTTCATGAAAAAGGTCCTGATTTCAGGACCTTTTCGTTATCGATTGCCGATTATTTATTCAGCCTACCGACATCAACTGACGACGTTTACACTTTACTGCCGATTAAAGCAGCAGCTTGACGTGTCTTATTAGTCGTCATATCAGCCATTAACCCGCGATTTGCGCGAGTACGACTTCATGGTGATCTTTGGTTTTAAACTTATCGAACACGTGGGCAATAGTGCCATCGGTATTGATAAGGAAGCTTAATCTGTGGATGCCATCATAGGTTTTACCCATGAATTTTTTCTCACCCCAGACCCCAAAAGCGTCGGCGACACTGTGGTCTTCATCGCTCAATAAGGTAAAGTTGAGCGCTTGTTTTTCAGCAAATTTGGCCAGCTTAGCCACAGGATCTGGGCTAATGCCAAATACCGTCACATTATGGCTGTCGAGCGCGGCTTTGCTGTCACGTAGGCCGCAGGCTTGCACTGTGCAACCCGGCGTCGCTGCTTTAGGGTAAAAGTACACTAAAACAGGACCTTGCTTGAGGCTGTCGGCCAGTGAAACTGACGTGCCATGTTGATCCTGCAGGGCAAATTGAGGCGCTTTTGCCCCAGCCGTTAAGGTATTCATCTATTATCCTCTGTCCTCTAAAATGGCTGTGCCTTCCATACGACGAATAGTGCAATCTAAGGTCATATCTTGGGCGAGTTGATAGATACTCTGTTCGAGCTTTTCTAGTTCAACTTTTTCAGGAATATTAATGGTCAGCGACACGTTTTGCGTCTGCTCACTGTCAGGTAATTCTTCAGAGAAAGAGCGTACTGCAGCCAGATCTAATGACCTGTCGGCAAGGAACTGGGTAATGCGTTTAATCGTGCCACGCTGGTCTTTACCTGTGAAGCGAACTTCAAGGCGAGAAAGGTAATTTTGTGGTGTGTGTTTAGAGGTGCGTTTCATCACCGTCAGCAGTTCTAACTCAACGCTGAGACTGGGGAGCATGCTTTCAATTTTCGTTATTGATGCCCACGAGCCTGACAACATCATGATAAGGGTAAATTCGTTACCAAATAATGCCATACGGCTGTCGACGATATCGCAGTCACAGTCACTGGCAAGACGAGCTAGTTTACTTACGAGTCCAGGACGGTCGAGACCCATCGCTGTTACGACCAGGAAATTGGTCATGAATTTTCCTCACTTTTTCGATATCATAGAGCGAAAACTCAGGGTTGAAGCTGAGTTTTTGTGCGGGATGTAATGCTACCATAACTAATTCAATTTGAGAGCCCCGTTAATGCTTGTCATTAGTGGTTGGCATCAGTACCATAGCGAATCCTGAAATCTTGGGGAAAGTCAGATGATAAACGGAAGCATCGTAGCCTTAATCACGCCAATGAACAGTGATGGCTCAGTAGATTTTGCAAGTCTTGAAAGGTTAGTCGAATTCCATATTGACCAAGGCACAGATGCCATTGTGGCCGTTGGTACTACTGGCGAGTCAGCGACTCTGCCTATGTCTGAGCATGTAACGGTCGTTTCACAAACCGTTAAATTTGCTGCGGGCCGCGTTCCTGTCATTGGTGGCAATGGTGCCAATGCCACATCTGAAGCCGTTGAGCTCACCAAGTCCTTATCTAAGGTGGGTGTTGCCGCTATGCTTGGCGTAACGCCATATTATAATAAGCCAACTCCTAAGGGATTGATTGCGCATTATAAAGCCGTGGCTGCCAGCACAGATATACCACAAATTCTTTATAATGTCCCTGGCCGTACTGCCGTTGATATGTTGCCAGAAACCGTTGCCGAGTTAGTCAGCGTTAGCAATATTATTGGCGTGAAAGAAGCGACCGGTGACTTATCCCGTGTAAAACGTCTGCGCGAACTGTGCGGCGACGATTTCCTTTTGTATAGCGGCGATGATGCGACGGCCAGAGAGTTCTTACTCTTAGGCGGTAATGGTGTGATCTCAGTCGCTAACAACATAGTGCCACAAGCGTTTAAAGCTATGTGTGATGCGGCGCTGGCGGGTAATGCTGAGCTTGCGCTGAGTATAGACACACCACTGCGCGGTTTATACAGCACACTATTTTGTGAAGCCAATCCTATCCCAGTAAAATGGGCTGCCCATCGCATGGGTTTGATTGAATGTGGCCATATTCGTTTACCTTTGACTGAACTTTCTGAGCAATGTCATGGTCTGTTGATAGAAGCAATGACTCGTGCCCAGATAGAGGTTAAATAATTAATGTTAAAGAAAGTCACCCCACTGATCTTAGTTGCTGCCGTTGCAGCCTGTAGTTCGCCACTTGAGCGTCGCCAAGCGAACGGTACTGAAGACTATGTTCAGGCTGAGCAAGCACCTTTGCTTAAGATCCCTGCCGGATTGAAAACACCGCCCTACAATAAAGAATTCGATGTGCCAGCATTAGGCCCTAAAGCCAATGCTTCACTCTATGGTAAAAGTTTAGATATCCGCCCGCCACTGCAAGTGCTGCCTATGGCTGAAGGTACTCACGTGGAAGAGGGCAGCGACAACATTAAAATCGTGGTCGAATCTATCGACAATTCGGTGGACTTAAAACAAGAAATCTTTACTAACTTAGACGGTTTCTTGGCCCAAAAAGGGATTGCCGTTCGTAGTCGTGATGTAGAAAAAGGCAGCATAGAAACCGATTGGATCGAAAGTCGTGAAGTGATCGAATCAAACATGTGGGGCTCAGATAAAGTTTATCTGCTGCGTCAACGCTATCGTTTTGATGTGGAAACACGCCCACATGGTCGTACTGCGAATATCGTTATTCACTTAGTTGAACACGAAGAGTTTTACGACGATAAAGCACAAAACGTGTTATTAAGTGGCGAAGATAAACAAAGATACACGATTGATATGCTGAACAGTGCTATTGCGTACATCAGCGTTAAACGTGACCAAGCGATCCAAGCGAATCGTTTGAAGCAAACCTTAGGTATCAATGTTGATTTAGTCACGCCAGAAGAAGGCAAAGCCTACTGGTCTGCTAAAGCCCCGTACAAACAAGTGTGGGATCGTCTGCGTATCGTGCTGCCAGAAATGGGCTTCGAAATTGCCGATATGGATAGCGCGAAAGGATTGTACTTTATCAAGTTTGACGATAACTCGGGTTTCTGGAGTTCATTGTGGGGCGACGATAAGTTAGCGCTAAAAGAAGGCAGCTACCGTTTACTGCTTGAAGATGGTGATACACCTGAAGACACTAAGATCTTCCTCCGCGATGCTGAAGATCAGCCATTAAGCGATGAAATCGTTACCAATGTGTATCAGTCACTGTCAAACCTGATGAAAGAAGAACGCAAGCTGCGTTAATTTCAACGATTGATGCGAAAAGGGCGAATTATCGCCCTTTTTTATTGGCTGCGATTTATGGATCGTGGTTTAGCTGAGATTAGAACAGGTTTTGACGATTATCTAAGCAAACGATGTTTTAGGATTTAATTGTCTCTATATCAATATTTATCGAGTGGTTTTAGTGTTAAGTTCTGTTTAATCTATTATCTGCGGTAAGAATCACTAATTAATCTTGTTATCGTACTGCATTCTAGTTGTTATGCCACTGATATCGCCAAAGACACTTAATTACACATATTTTGCATTATTGGCGTAATTTGTAAGAAAAAGTAAAACGTATTGATGCGATGATGTGGGTGAGTAAACTAGCCGTCATTAATGCGAGTCATCCCTTGGAAGCCCGATGAAAAAAATTATTCTAATAATCGCCCTATTGGCTGCGGCATGGTTTGGATATCAAGCCATGCAACCGCAAGAGATTGCCAAAGCGCAAGTTAATCTTATGCCTAACGTGGTGATTGCCACCGCCGCGATGGCACCTATTCGCGATGAAGTGGAAGCCATCGGCACCAACAAAGCCGCGGAATCAGTGACTATAACCCCTAAAGTCACCGACATAGTGACAGCGATTAAGTTTGATGATGGTGACATAGTTAAGAAGGGGGACTTGTTAGTCCAACTGCAAAATGCGGAACAGATTGCTAAGGTAAAAGCCGCGCAAGTTAAAGTCAGTGATAATCAACGTGAATTCAACCGTATCAGTTCGTTAGTCACCAGCCGCACTGTGGCAGAGTTAGAACGCGACAGATTACAAACCCTTATCGATACCACCCGCGCAGAGCTTGAACAGGCGCAAGCATCACTCAATGATCGCAGTATTCTGGCGCCTTTTAATGGCCGTTTAGGTTTACGTCAAATCAGTGTCGGCAGTTTAGTGTCGCCCGGCACTGAAATTACCACGCTCGATGATATCTCTAAGATTAAACTCGATTTTTCAGTACCTGAGCGTTTTATTAAGGATTTAGCGCCGGGCAAGAAAGTTGAAGCCAAAGCCGTGGCGTTCCCTGATTTTACCTTCAAAGGCGTAGTGACTTCGATTGACAGCCGCGTAAACCCAACGACGCGCACTGTGATTGTCCGTGCCGAAATCCCCAATCCTGAGCTGCGTTTATTACCGGGCATGTTGATGAAGGTCAAACTCATCAAACGTAGCCGCGAAGCCTTGATGTTGCCAGAATCTGCTATTATCCCAATCCAAAATGATCACTTTGTTTACAGCGTTAATGCCGACAATGTGATTGAGCGTAAACAAGTCACTATCGGGATTCGTACCCGTGGTTGGGTCGAGATCTTAGACGGTTTAGCCTTGGGTGAAAACGTGGTGATCCGTGGCTTATTGAAAGTCCATCCTGGGGATAAAGTGCAAACGGAGTTCGCGGAAAAGTTTAGTTATCTTGCGGATACGAGCGCGGAGCCAAGTGTATGATCCTGACTGATCTCTCGGTAAAACGTCCCGTATTTGCCTCTGTGATCAGCTTGCTGCTGGTCGCTTTCGGGCTTGTCTCCTTTGATAAATTACCCCTGCGTGAATACCCAAACATCGATCCGCCGGTGGTGTCTATCGACACTAACTACCGCGGCGCCAGTGCCGCCGTGGTGGAAAGCCGCATTACCCAATTGATTGAAGACAGGATTAGCGGCGTCGAAGGCATTCGGCACGTGAGTTCATCGAGCAGTGATGGCCGTTCATCCGTCACCTTAGAGTTTGATATTAGCCGTAATATTGAAGATGCGGCTAACGATGTGCGCGACCGTATTTCTGGCTTACTCGACAATTTACCCGAGGAAGCCGATCCCCCAGAAGTGCAAAAAGCCAATGGCGGCGATGAAGTGATCATGTGGCTCAATTTGGTGTCGGATCAAATGACCACCCTCGAATTGACCGATTACACTAACCGTTATTTAGCCGACCGCTTTTCTGTGGTCGATGGTGTGGCGCGGATGCGTATCGGTGGCGGTAAAGTGTATGCGATGCGGATATGGCTCGACAGACAAGCTTTGGCATCGCGCAGTTTAACGGTTGCCGATGTAGAGGCTGCGCTTAGAGCCGAGAACGTCGAGTTACCCGCAGGTTCGATTGAATCCAAGGAGCGGCATTTTACGGTGAGGCTCGAGCGGGGTTATCGCACCGCAGAAGATTTCGCGAACTTAGTGATCACCCAAGGGGAAGACGGTTATTTAGTTAAACTGGGGGATGTCGCGCGGGTGGAAATAGGCTCTGAAGAAGAGCGGATTATGTTCCGTGGTAACAAAGAGGCGATGATAGGTTTAGGCGTGTCTAAGCAGTCAACCGCCAATACCTTGGAAGTGGCGCGCGCGGTGAATGCGCTGGTTGATAAAATTAACCCAACCTTGCCAGCGGGCATGTCCATTAAGCGCAGCTACGATAGCTCAGTGTTTATCGAAGCCTCGATTAAAGAAGTGTACCAAACCCTGTTCACTGCGATGGTCTTAGTGATTATCGTGATTTATCTGTTCCTTGGCAGTGTGCGCGCCATGTTGATCCCCGCGATCACTGTGCCCGTGTCTTTGCTCGGCACCTTTATTGTGCTGTATGCGCTTGGCTATACCATTAACCTCTTGACCTTATTGGCGATGATCCTCGCTATTGGCATGGTGGTGGACGATGCGATTGTGATGCTGGAAAACATCCATAGACGTATCGAAGAAGGGGACTCACCGCTCAAAGCCGCTTTTCTCGGTGCGCGTGAAGTGGCCTTCGCGGTCATCGCCACCACCTTAGTCTTGGTGGCAGTGTTTATGCCAATCACTTTCCTTGAGGGCGACTTAGGTAAACTATTCAAAGAGTTTGCTGTAACCATGAGTGCGGCTGTGCTGTTCTCAAGCATAGTCGCGCTAACGCTCACGCCTATGATGTGTTCTAAGTTACTCAAGCCGAGCTCGCAGGATTCTTGGTTGGTGCGTAAGGTCGACGGCATCATGACTAAAGTGTCAAACCGTTATCAATTGTCGTTAAAATCCGCCATGGCCCACCCGTTATTGATGTCGGTTTTGGTGTTGATCGCGTTAGGCTCTAGCGCTTATTTGGTCCAAAAAGTGCCGCAGGAATTTGCGCCGCAGGAAGACCGAGGCTCGTTATTCTTGATGGTCAACGGACCGCAAGGTGCGAGTTACGAATACATAGAATCCTACATGAATGAGGTGGAAAACCGTTTGATGCCGCTGGTCGACACGGGGGATATCAAACGTCTGCTGATCCGTGCTCCCCGTGGCTTTGGCCGCTCGGCGGATTTCTCTAACGGTATGGCCATTGTCGTGCTGGAAGATTGGGGTAAACGTCGCCCGGTGAAAGAAGTGATCGCAGACATTAACAAACGTCTTGCCGATCTCGCTGGGGTGCAAGCGTTTCCTGTGATGCGCCAAGCCTTTGGCCGCGGCGTCGGTAAACCTGTGCAGTTTGTGATTGGCGGCCCAAGCTACGAAGAGCTGGCCCGCTGGCGCGATATCATGATGCAAAAGGCGGCACAGAATCCTAAATTACTCGGTTTAGATCACGACTATAAAGAGACTAAGCCGCAGCTTCGCGTCGTCATCGACAGAGATAGAGCGGCTAGCCTTGGGGTATCGATTTCAAATATCGGTCGTACGTTGGAATCCATGTTGGGCTCACGCTTAGTCACGACCTTTATGCGTGACGGTGAAGAATACGATGTGATCATTGAAGGCGAGCGCGGTAATCAAAATACCGCAGCGGATCTGCAAAACATCTATGTACGTTCCGAGCGCACTCAAGAACTTATCCCGCTGTCGAACTTAGTGACGGTGGAAGAGTTTGCCGACGCCAGTTCGCTTAACCGTTACAACCGCATGCGCGCTATCACCATAGAAGCCAGTTTAGAAGATGGTTATAGCCTAGGTGAAGCCCTTGATTATATGAATCAATTGGCGCGTGCTTATTTGCCTGCAGAGGCGGTAATTAGCTATAAGGGTCAATCCCTCGATTATCAAGAGTCGGGTAGCTCTATGTACTTCGTGTTCTTGCTCGCGCTGGGAATTGTATTCCTCGTGCTGGCGGCGCAGTTCGAGAGTTACATTCACCCTATGGTGATCATGCTGACTGTGCCGCTGGCGACCGTGGGCGCCTTAATTGGTTTGTGGCTCACGGGGCAGAGTCTTAATATTTACAGTCAGATAGGCATTATTATGCTGGTCGGGTTGGCGGCCAAAAACGGCATCTTGATTGTCGAGTTTGCGAACCAATTGCGGGATAAAGGTGTTGATTTTGACAAGGCGATTATCCAAGCCTCAGCACAACGTTTACGACCTATTCTTATGACAGGTATCACGACCGCCGCTGGCGCTGTGCCTTTGGTTATGGCCGCAGGCGCGGGCGCTGAAACCCGTTTCGTGATTGGTGTAGTCGTGTTGTCGGGGATTTTATTGGCAACCCTATTCACTATCTTCGTGATCCCAGCCGCTTATGGACTCTTTGCCCGTAACAGTGGATCGCCCGAAGCCATAGCCCAACAGTTAGAAAAAGAACTAGCCCAAGACTAACGCCTACATCGGCTAATGTTCAAAGCACACATATAAGGCGCTTGGTATTCATCAAGCGCCTTATTTTTAGCCATTCGAACCTCGTTTTAGCCCTTGCCCTTGAAAAGCAAATTTGGAGCCCCATTTAAGTAAACACTAAGCGTTACTTTTACCAAATTGCGTAACAAATAAAGGAAAATTTCATGTCACAACAAGAAACTCATGGTTTTCAAACAGAAGTCAAACAGCTGTTGCATTTGATGATCCATTCTTTGTATTCCAACAAAGAAATTTTCTTGCGTGAACTGGTCTCCAACGCTGCGGATGCAGCGGACAAGCTGCGTTATCTGGCGTTGACCAATGACGCTCTGTATGAAGGCGACGGTGAACTGCGAGTCCGTATCAGTGCTGATAAAGAAAAAGGCACTGTGACCATCGAAGACAACGGCGTGGGTATGACCCGTGACGGCGTGATTGAGCATTTAGGCACAATTGCTAAGTCGGGCACCGCTGATTTCTTTAAGAATCTATCGGGCGAATCTTCAAAGGATTCACAGTTAATTGGCCAGTTCGGTGTCGGTTTCTATTCAGCCTTTATCGTGGCCAAGAAAGTCACGGTTCGCACTCGCGCTGCCGGTCATAAGGCCGATGAAGCTGTATTGTGGGAATCAGAAGGCGAGGGTAGCTTCACCGTTGATACCATTACTAAGGCGAGCCGTGGTACTGAAATCACCCTGCATCTACGCGATGAAGAAAAAGAATTTGCCGATGATTGGCGCCTGCGCTCAATCATTACTAAATACTCAGATCATATCTCTGTGCCGGTCGAAATGTGGCAAGAGGGTACGCCAGAGCGTGATGGTCCAGATGGCGAAAAAACTCCTGCGACCGAAGGTCAATGGAAAGTCATGAACAAAGCGACTGCTTTGTGGATGCGCAGCAAAGCTGACATCAGTGACGAAGAGTATCAAGAATTTTACAAACACATTTCCCACGATTATACCGACGCGCTACTGTGGAGCCATAATCGGGTAGAAGGTAAGCAAGAATACACTAACCTATTGTATATTCCTGCAAAAGCACCTTGGGATATGTGGAACCGCGACCGTAAGCACGGCCTGAAACTGTTTGTGCAACGTGTGTTCATCATGGATGACGCTGAGCAATTTATGCCATCTTATCTGCGCTTCGTGCAGGGCTTAATTGACTCAAACGATTTGCCGCTGAACGTATCCCGCGAAATTTTGCAGGATAACCACGTGACCAAAGCGATGCGTACGGGTATCACCAAACGTGTGCTTGGCATGCTGGAAAAACTGGCGAAAGACGATGCGGAAAAATATCAACAGTTCTGGGCTGAATTTGGCCAAGTGTTGAAAGAAGGGCCTGCGGAAGATTTCGCCAACCGTGAACGTATCGCGGGCTTATTACGTTTTGCCTCGACCCATACGGGCAGTGCTGCGCCGACTGTGTCACTCGATGACTACATCAGCCGCATGAAAGAAGGCCAAACTAAGATTTATTACATCGTTGCCGACAGCCATGAAGCCGCCGCTAACAGCCCGCATTTAGAGTTGTTACGTAAGAAAGGCATCGAAGTATTACTGATGTCAGAGCGTATCGACGAGTGGCTAATCAACCACTTAACTGAGTACAAAGAGAAACAACTGCACTCAGTGACCCGTGGTGACTTAGAGCTTGGCGAGCTGGAAGATGCAGCTGAAAAAGAAGCGCAAGAAAAGCTTGAGCAAGAATCGGTAGCTTTAGTTGAACGCATTAAAGCGGCATTAGGCTCAACCGTTGCGGATGTGAAAGTCACGTCACGCTTAACCGATACCCCAGCTTGTGTGGTTGCAGGTGAAGGCGAAATGTCGACTCAGATGATCAAGCTGATGCAAGCTGCCGGGCAACCAGTGCCAGAAGTGAAGCCAACATTTGAGATCAACCCAGCTCACCCATTAGTATCGCGTTTAAATGATCTTCAAGATGAAACCGCCTTCGCGGATTGGTCAAATCTGCTGCTGCAACAGGCGCAATTGTCTGAAAAAGGTAGCCTTGCGGACCCATCGGCCTTTATCAAGCTGATGAACCAAATGTTACTGGCTAACATGAAGTAAATGACTATCGGGGCCTTTTTTGAATGGCCCCGATATTGTTTCTAGTGCAGGAAGAGTGGTTTGAGCCTAGTGCACTCCACTTCCGTGTTGCATCAATTCAAAAGGTGGTCGTTCTGACATTGATACGCCTTGAATTGAAGCACCCTAGGCGCTCTGAAACTCGACTCTTCAGGTTGCTTGGGTATACAAGCTGTTAAGACAACGATTTTAAAATAGCGCGTTGAAGCTGAGTGCTAACACTCAGTTTTAAAAGCATAAGGCCTCCGATGTTTGAGGCCTTAAACGTTAAGGGAATACTATGGACAATATCCTCAGCCTGACTAAAGACAATATTCAGCAAGTCGTTGACGCCTCGATGCAGCAGATAGTGGTGTTAGCATTTTGGGCACAGCCACAGGAACAAAGTGTGGCTATGCTGCGCACCTTAGAGCAAATTGCCGCGCAAAATGCGGGTCGATTCGTGCTCGCAAAAGTTGACTGTGAAGCCGAATTAGAAATTGCCAATTACTTTCGCATTCAAAGTCTACCGACCACGTTAGTATTGGATAAAGGTCAGCCTGTCGATGGTTTTGCTGGCCTGCAAGATGCGGCGCAAGTCACGGCTATGCTGGATAAATATTTACCGCCTATGTGGCAGTTACAGTTAGCACAGGCCAAAGCATTACTCGCGCTTAGCCAAGTGAGCGCAGAGGATCTTGCCACTGCCGCCGTGTTGCTTAAAGACGCGCATGCGGGGTCAAATCAAGCGGGTGAGGTGAGTCTAGTGCTTGCCGATGTGTATCTGATGCAGGGCGAATTAGTGTTAGCACAAGCCATGCTTGAGAAGGTAGGGCTTGCTGACCAAGACGGTTACTACCAGAGTTTAAAAGCTAAGCTCGCACTTGCCTTAGATGCGGCGGATACCCCTGAAATTCGCGATTTGCAGCAAAAGTTTGAGCAAAATCCAACAGATTTAGTGTTATTACTCGAGCTGAGTAAGGCATTGCATGCTGCCCACCGCGATGATGAAGCATTAGAACTGTTATTCGGTGTGCTCAGTAAAGATTTAGGTGCTGAAAATGGCACAGTAAAACAAGTGTTTATGGAAGTATTAACGGCACTTGGCCAAGGTAATCCCATAGCCAATCAATACCGCCGTAAGCTCTATACTTTGCTCTATTAATGAAAAAAATCGCTTAGTAACCGCAGTTTATTTGCGGTTTCTGAGGCTAAAGTCGAAGCTAAAACCCTTCTCAATGGCGGCCAGATGTGCGAAGATCGCCGCCCTAAGAAGAATATCAATGCGAAAAGAGGACTCTTGAGATGCGCATTATCCTATTGGGCGCCCCAGGTGCCGGTAAAGGTACCCAGGCCCAGTTCATTATGGAACAGTATGGTATCCCACAAATTTCCACTGGTGATATGTTACGTGCCGCGGTAAAAGCGGGTACGCCACTGGGTTTGGAAGCAAAGAAAGTGATGGATGCTGGTCAACTGGTTTCTGATGATCTTATCATCGGTCTGGTTAAAGAGCGTATCGCACAGGAAGACTGTGTTAAAGGTTTCTTGTTAGACGGTTTCCCACGTACCATCCCACAGGCGGATGCGATGGCGGCAAACGGTATTAGCATTGATCACGTGATTGAAATCGATGTGCCAGATGAAGAAATCGTTAAGCGCATGAGTGGTCGTCGTGTTCACCCAGGTTCTGGCCGTGTTTACCATGTGGTTTTCAATCCACCTAAAGTGGAAGGCAAAGACGACGTAACGGGCGAAGATTTAGCTATCCGTCCAGATGACGAAGAAAGCACAGTGCGTAAACGCCTTGCAATTTATCACGAGCAAACTAAGCCGCTGGTTGAATACTACGGTAAAGTGGCTGCAGCAGGCCAAACTCAATACAACAAGTTTGACGGCACTCAATCGGTTGCGGCTGTGAGTGAGCAGCTTGCCAGCGTGTTGAAATAACCGAAAAAGCTTAATTTACGAGAACGAGTTCTCATATTAGAAAAAAGCCTGCCGATGCAGGCTTTTTTTATGGGTATCGCAATGTTAGCCTCCAAGTGAACTCCATTAACCATGAGCCTAACGTTGAATCCTTCCCCTGCTTTTGGTGTGCTATTGGTTAACCTCGGCACGCCTGATGAACCTAGCCCTAAGGCTGTAAAACGCTTTTTACGGCAGTTTTTAAGTGATCCGCGTGTCGTTGATTTATCGCCGTGGATTTGGCAACCGCTGCTAAACGGTATTATCCTCAACACTCGTCCGGCGAAAGTCGCCAAACTCTACCAAAGTGTGTGGACACCAGAAGGCTCGCCCTTGATGGTGATAAGTGTACGCCAAGCACAAAAGCTGGCGGTGGACTTAAGCGCCACGTTTAACCAGACCATCCCGGTTGAATTGGGCATGAGTTACGGTAATCCCTCCATCGATGCGGGATTTGAACGCCTGAAAGCCCAAGGAGCAGAGCGCATCATTGTGCTGCCTTTGTATCCTCAATATTCCTGCTCGACTGTGGCCAGCGTGTTCGATGCTGTTGCCAGCTATCTTAAAACCGTGCGTGACATACCGCAGGTTCGCTTTAATAAAGACTATTTTGATCACAGCGCTTATATTGCTGCGCTGGCGCATTCAGTGACGCGTCACTGGAAAACCTATGGTCAGGCCGACAAGTTACTCTTGTCATTTCATGGTATTCCATTGCGTTATGTGAAAGAGGGCGATCCTTACCGCGAGCAGTGTTTTGTCACGGCTAAACTGTTGGCGCAAAAACTTGAGTTGAGCGAGTCGCAGTGGCAATTGTGCTTCCAATCGCGCTTTGGCCGCGAAGAATGGTTAACGCCCTACGCCGATAAACTATTGGCCGAGTTACCAGCACAAGGGATCAAAAGTGTCGATGTGATTTGCCCAGCTTTTGCGACCGATTGCCTCGAAACCTTAGAAGAAATCTCCATCGGCGCTAAGGAAACCTTTTTACATGCGGGTGGCAGCGACTATCGGTTTATCCCTTGTTTAAACGACGATGAGTTACACATTGAATTATTACGGCAATTAATCCAAGAACAAGCGGTATCTTGGGTATAGGAGCACTGGCTTCGAACTGATTTTGTGATAGAATCTGCGCCCTTCCGGCTAAGGGGTGGGTTTTTTGTCTCGCTAGCCTAGACTCAATATTTTTAGGATGCTGCTTGGCTTGACCGCCTCGGCAGACGCCAATTAGCATGGATGCCAGGAAAAGAGAGCCACTATGAAGTTTCCCGGTCAGCGTAAATCAAAACATTATTTTCCGGTTAAAACCCGAGATCCGCTGCTTGAACAGCTGACTCAACAGCCTCAGCCGTTTGCGACCTATATCAGCGGTATTGATCAAACCTTAGTGGATATCGAAGCGAAAGTGGAAGACGAATTGCTGAGCCGTTATGGCTTACCAAAAGGCAACTCGACCCTGATCAATGATGAACAGGCCCACAGACTCTACACTGAGTTAAAAATTCATGGCTTGATTAGCGATGAATTTGCTGGTGGCACGATTGGCAACACAGTGCACAATTATTCTATTCTGGCCGATGACCGTTCAGTGTTATTCGGGGTGATGAGTCAGAATATCGAAGTGGGCAGTTACGCTTATCGCTATTTATGTAATACCTCTTCTAAAGTCGACCTTAACTTTCTACAGCCTGTAGATGGCCCTATCGGTCGCTGTTTTACCTTGATTTCTGAGTGTGGCGAGCGGACATTTGCGATTAGCAAAGGCTCGATGGATAAACTCACGCCTGAATATATTGATAAAGATGTAATACAGGGCAGCTCTGCCTTAGTGCTGACCGCGTACTTGATGCGCGCCAGCGATGGCGACCGTATTACCGATGCGGCCATGTGCGCCATCGAATACGCCAAAGCCGCCGAGGTGCCGGTAGTATTGACCTTAGGCACGCGTTTTTTGATTGAAGAAGATCCGCAATGGTGGCAAAACTTCATCAAAGAACATGTCACCATTTTGGCGATGAATGAAGATGAAGGTGAAGCCTTAACCGGTTCACGGGATCCTCTGCTCGCCAGTGAAAAAGCCTTGGAATGGTGTGACATGGTATTAACCACAGCGGGTCCAATCGGGCTTTATACTGCGGGTTATACCGAGGACTCAGAAAAACGCGAAACGACTCACACGCTGTTGCCGGGTGCTATCCCTGAATTTAATCGTTATGAATTCTCCCGTCCAAAGCTTAAGAATGACTGTGAAACACCAATCAAAGTGTTTGCCCACATTTCACCTTATATGGGCGGTCCAGAAAAAATTGGGAATACTAATGGGGCAGGCGATGGCGCGTTATCTGCGTTATTACACGATCTGGCGGCCAATACTTTCCACAAGACTAACGTGCCGGGTTCGAGTAAACATAAGCGCGATGGCCTGTGTTATTCCTCGTTTTCTCAAGTGTGTAAGTACGCTAACCGCGTCGCCTATGAAGTCTTAGCCCAGCATAGCCCGCGTTTATCCCGTGGTTTACCTGAGCGCGAAGATAGCTTAGAAGAATCCTACTGGGAAAGATAAGCCAGTACCTGTATTGGAATTAAGCTGACTGATTTACGCTAGGGCAATAACGGCAAACCGTTGTTGCCCTTATTTTTATGACGTTTATCAACAATCAAGCAGCTAAGCGCTAATTTTAACTACAGGCAGTTGCGAATAAATGTTAACGTTAGTCGGGTTCAGATAGTCCAAATACAGCGATTATTTAAGGTGGAATTTTCGGTGAAAGCGCAAATCTTAAGAGAAATGAAAGTACTCACGGCCATAGAGCCAGAGTTCGAAGTGCAACGTCGGGTCGCGTTTATTAAAACCAAACTAAAAGAAGCGCGCAGCAAGGCATTGGTATTAGGGATCAGCGGTGGGGTGGATTCTTCTACCGCTGGGCGTTTGTGTCAGTTGGCGGTGGACAGTCTAAACCACGAAAATAGCCAAGGCGGTTACCAGTTTATCGCCGTGCGTTTACCCTATCAGATCCAAAAAGATGAGCATGAGGCGCAATTAGCGTGTCAGTTTATTCAACCTTCTAAATTGGTCACAGTGAATGTGCATCAAGGCGTTGATGGCGTGCACAGCGCTACCGTCGCCGCGTTAGCCGAAGCCGGATTGCCTTTGCCCGATGTGGCGAAAGTGGATTTTGTGAAGGGTAACGTTAAAGCCCGTATGCGCATGATAGCGCAATACGAACTCGCCGGACTCGTGGGCGGGCTTGTGGTGGGGACAGATCACAGCGCCGAAAATATCACAGGTTTTTATACCAAGTGGGGCGATGGTGCCTGCGATTTAGCGCCGTTATTTGGTCTTAACAAGCGCCAAGTTCGTCAACTCGCCGCTTATCTAGGTGCGCCAGAATCGTTAGTCTATAAAGCGCCAACTGCGGATCTAGAAGATAATAAACCGCTACTCGAAGATGAAGTTGCACTGGGGTTAACCTATGCGCAAATTGATGATTTCCTTGAGGGCAAAGATGTCGGCAAGGCGGTTGAAGACAAGTTGATTGGTATTTATAAGGCGACGCAGCATAAACGTCAGCCTATCCCAACGATCTACGACTAACGCTGAATTGTCCTCGAATAAGCACTCGTTGGAACTCAGTTCACGAGTGCTTTTTTATGTCTTTTTCTTACTGAGTCATTGAGGTTACTGCATTTGGCAATGCATCTTGTTGTAGGGATTATGGAACGGCTAAGTGTTGGCGTGTTAGTGCGATCAGCTGATTTGGGTACTGGCGATAATCCAAATAGGGCGTGAGTAAACAATGCTGCCCCTGCGAAGATGGAAGCGTCATCGCGGTTATGGATTTGTTTTGGGCGGTTAAATGCTGCGCATGGATATCGTTTGCAGAAATGGTGAGTCCTAAACACTTTACAGCCACTTGCCCCGCGATGAGATGGATCTTCGCGTTTGCCATCAACTCAGTGCCGCCTATGCAGATCAGTTCATCTTGCTTGAGTAACACTTGGTCACGATAGCTGCGCCAATCCTCTCCGACCGCGCTGATTTTTGCCATAATAGTGAAGATCTTACGCCAATGATTGCCATTTAACGCTATCAGAGTCGCGACAGCGTCTGGTTGAGTGTAATGCCAGTTGTCAGGTATCAGCGGCGCTGTAGGAAGATAGTAGGCAAATGTAGCGTGTGGATTACCGATAATCATCGAGATCGTATAAGTTTCGTTGGAATAAGACTGCTATGGATCCTAACCCGATTAAGGCCTATGCGGCTAATAAAATTGCTCGGTGGCTATCTTGCGAGTGACTGAATTTAGGAGACAACTATTTAGTTGCTTAAGCTGAGGTGACAAAATTGCGCAGCTTATGGCAGTGGATATTATTGCGGTAAAAAGTTTGAAGGATGTTTTTATCTAACCGTATAATTGGCTTGTTCATTTTATCTTATTGTTATGTAGGAACAGCCATGAAGGCCATCATCATAGGTTCGACAAAACACCTATTCTTAGCCGCAGTGTATGCGAGCATTGGTATAGCGCTGGCGTTACTCGCAACGGGGATTTACTTTCTCAATGCGCGTCCCGAATTGTCACTTTGGCATACGGTCGAGCTAGAAAATGAGTTCCATTACAATACTAAACTCGCTAATTTTAATGAATACTTAGCGCTAGAAGAGCGCTTATTCGCCGAAGTTGAGCGCAAAGTCGTCCAAAAGATTCCCGCAAATGAATTTTCTCCAGTGAACCGCTATGTCAAAAATAGCTTATCCGATCCTGCCCATTGGTCACAAAATTGGAATCGCAGTTATGAATGGCCCGAAGCCTATGCCGAGTTTGGGGTATTGCTGCTCCATGGCATGTCAGACTCGCCCTATGCCTTATCCAATGTGGCAGCGCATTTTAAAGGTAAAGCCCATGTGCTGGGTTTAAGACTACCAGGACATGGTACGATTCCGAGTGGCTTGACTGAGGTTTATTGGCAAGATCTCGCCGCCGCAGTGAACTTAGCCACAGCGCATATGCGGCAATCTCTGAAGGGTAAACCGCTATTTGTTGTAGGCTTTTCGACCGGTGCCGCCGTAGCGCTTAACCATGAGTTAGAACGTATTAGCCAAGATAAAAAACCAGATTATGCTGGGATGATTTTTATCTCTCCCGCCATAGGGCTAGCGCCATTAGCGGCGGCCGCGCGCTGGCAGAGTTGGATAGGCCGGTTGCTGGAACTGGATAAATTGCAGTGGAACAGCATTCAAGTGGAGTACGATCCGTTTAAATACACTTCTTTTGCGGTCAATGCGGGCGATGTGGTGTATCAATTAGCGCTACGTAACCAAGGTTTATTGGCTGGATTAACTTTGCCGCAAAGGGCACAAATTCCATCGATACTCACTTTTCAGTCGGTAGTGGATGCAACCGTTTCAACCTCGGCTGTGGTGAATCATCTTTATCAGACATTGCCTGAAAATGGTCACGAACTCGTGCTGTTCGACATGAACCGACTCGATGTGAATGCTAAAATGGTGTCCAATGATCCGTTAGCAGGCTTGCTCTCGAGCATCAATAGCCCTGCGCTGCATTATCGCGGCACTGTGGTGGAAAATATCAGTCATGAAACCACGCAAGTTCAAGCGCGCAGCTTTGGTTTAGCTGCACAGGGTAAAGTGGTCACAGAAGGCAATGAACAAGTGTGTGCATTAGATCTGTATTGGCCCGCTGGCGTGTATTCCTTGTCCCATGTTGCGCTACCCTTTGGTGTGGATGATGGCCTCTATGGCGCGATCATTGAGCCTGATTTACATCGGATACAAATCGGTGCGACGGCTTCACGGGGGGAGCGCGGTTTGTATAGTGTGTCGGCATCGGAAATGTTGCGCCAGAAATGGAATCCCTTCTTCCCGTATCTACTTGAGCGCATGGATGAGTATCGACTCGCGCATATGCACTAGGATTTTGTGCTTGATTAACCGCTCAGCTAATCTGGCCTTAACCTTCTTTACCTTTGAACGACTGCCTCTTCAACAGCTTTCTCCTAAACAAGCGCCAGTTAAACAATCAGGCTGCAAACCACTCGATCACGTCCCTGTTCCTTTGCTAGATACAAGTTATTGTCGGCTTGCTTAAGCCAGTGCTCTAAGGAGTCGCTATAGGTGGCATTGGCAATCACAGCGCCAATACTCGCCGTGACATTGAAGCTTCGATTATCCTGCGGATTGATGATCACAGTATCAGCGAGTTGCTGTTTAAATTCATTAAGATGTGCTTCGACTTTCAGGGCATTACACATAGGCAAAATCAGCAGAAACTCTTCGCCGCCGTAGCGCGAGATCAAATCAATATCCCGTTTGAAGAGCGAGGTTAAGAGTTCAGCAACCTCTTTTAAACACTCGTCGCCGCCTAAATGACCATAAGTATCATTGATTTGCTTAAAATGGTCTAAATCCAATATGGCAAGCGTCATGGCATCTTGACCCCGTTCACACATCTGTTGGATGAGCGGGAATTGGTGTTCGGTATAGCGGCGATTATAGAGATTCGTCAGCGGATCGCGCTCGGCTAAATCCTTTAATTTCACATTAGCGGCCTCTAAATCTTGGGTGCGCTGCTGTACTTTTTGTTCAAGTTCTTGTTGGTGTTCGAGTAAGGTTTGCTGGTTTGAGGCCAAACTTTCATACAAGCTATAGATCTCTTTAGGGGTACTTTTATCGAGTAGATCATGCTCAAACTTCTCGTCACTGACTTTTTCTTGCTTAGCGGGACCGAAATGCTGCGCTAAAAGCGACAGAGGTTCGGTCAGTAACTTACTGATGGCTTTAGTAATAAAAAAGGCGCCGACTAAAGAGCAAAACAGCAAAATTACCGTGTTGACATATTGGCGTTCAGCCAGTTTTAAAAGCGGCACAAAAGGTTCTAAAACATAGAGTTGCCACCCATTGTTTAACTTATGCTGGGCATAGATGTACTCAGGGGTATTTGAATCTAGGTTATGCAGGTTCATCAGTTGAAGCCGGGCGCGATATATCTCGCTGCCTTTGCTGAATGACAAGGGGGTGAACGGTGCGAGTCCTAACCCTTCGGAGGCATAAATCAGATTGTTGTTCTCATCGGTCAGTAAAATAGATTGCTGCTCATGGTGCAGGTTTTGTTTATCTATGCTGGAAAAATAGCGTAAATCTAAGCTGCCTTCGACTATCCCTCTGGCTTGATTGGGAGCATGTGGACTAAAAATGGGGGCACTGATGGCAACGATCACGTCATTACCAAAACCTCTACCGATAAATGCGGGTGATACAAAGGTTTTATGGTTATAAAACGCTTGGATAAAGTATTCCCTATCCATCACAGAAGGGATTTCTGCTAGGCGATCTAAGTTCACAGTATTGGCCATTGGACTGGCAGCGAGCAAATTGCCTTGTTCATTCGCTATCAGCATAGTTTTAAAGCCTTGATTGCTATCGTGTATGCTCGATAGCAATGCCTGCCACTCATTGATGCCAGCGTTCGACAGACTCAAAAACTTGGCCGTGCTAGCGATGACTTGCGTGTTGTAAGCGAGGTAGTTGTCGGTTGCATGGCTCAAATGAGTTGCCGTATCGTCCAGATTGCGATTAATCATCACTTGTTGTTTATCAATAAAAAAGTGATTAAAAGCTAAGGATGAGACCAATAAGCTCACAGTAATAATTAAGGTAAACAAGTAACTGAGCTGCGAGCTAAAAGTACGGCGATTAAGATTGGTCAGCTTGCCTTTAAAATGCCATAGGCTTGGAATAGCAACCACACAGAGTTCACCAATTGCAGCGTAAATCATGCCATTAACGGCTTGTTTGATCGCGGTAAAAGGAATGTGGCTGGCTGGCATTTTAGCAATGACTGCCACATAAATGGCTAACAGCGGGATCCCCAATAACACCCAATAACTCACACTGGCATAGAGTATTTGAATATCTCGGCGCCTTGCAAAACCAAGCCATAATGCTTCGAGTAAAAACAGTAAATACACGTGGGGGCTCGACCACACGATCATGAGCCCCGTTGCGGTAAATAGGGCGGTGATCAACGCATACCAAGGCCCTAAGAGTATTGCCACTATAACCACGGCCACGTTGCCGAGAATCAATTGCACATTAGCGAATAGAGGGATGGGAAAAAGATTCAGAACTAAGCCGAATACCCCAAGAATAATGGCCAGTCTGAGATGGGTGGTTTGGAAGGCGGGTAAATGCAAAGAAAAGTCCCTTTAGAAAATGGCTTGTGTTAACTTTCTGTGATTATGACACAAATAAACCCAACGCCTCTATCCCAGTCATTCAATTACCTCCCCAAACAAAGCTATAACGTAAATAGATTGTTGAAGCTGATGATAGAAATGGATTGTCGAAACAAATAGTGCCACTAGATGATTTCGCTGAAGATAGGTCAATTCTCGTCAGTCGCAGGCTGACGAATGCTATAACCAATGGATGGGGCCATTTCAGAACCGTTATCGATGAAAATTGTGTCATTCAGAACATAAACTAAGCAGTTGTTCAAAGAGATCTCATGAAGCCCTTGCGCAGTTGCAAGGCAATTGCTACAGTTCTGGCTCACTTAAGATAAACCCCATAAACAGTATCTTAGGTGATAAGTGATTTAAAAAATTAGCTTGAAATAGCCAGTACGTTATAACGGACTAAGTCAGCGCTAATAATACAATTCACTTAAACAATTTCGGTATGTAGCGCAGCCCGGTAGCGCACTGTCATGGGGTGTCAGGGGTCGGAGGTTCGAATCCTCTCATACCGACCAAATTAAATGCTTAATTGTTAGGCTGTTTTAATTATTAAGATAAGTGACAGTTAAGTAAAAACAAAACCCCGTGGTAGCATTGCTATACGGGGTTTTGTTTTTTTATATCTTTTTTGTGGTCATGAGGACTAACGCTAATCGTTTCAGCTCGAGTGATCGACTTCATTGGTACAGCTAAGACAAAAATCCTCAACGTGAAATGACACGTTTCACACCGATATTGGTATTCGCCATTTAGCATTTAAGACATTATTGAGTAGGACATTTACCTATGCGCGCGTTTGTTTTACGAGCAAGATCAGCACCTACTGACAGTCAGTTGTTTTTGGCTTCTGTCGGCCAAGAGGCGCACACCGAGATTTTGGCTCATACCCTAATGAACACTATCTTTGTGGCTCAGTCTCATCGAAACGATGTTGTCGTTTATCTAGTGTTAGAAAGTACCCATGATTTTTCCCGCACTATTTGCTTTGATACTCGAAATATTTGCCATATTGGCGGTTTTCACGAACAAGCTTTGCTGACGAAAATTGCCAAGGCCTTAGATATTTCTCGGGGCATGACGAAAGAGCAAACTCGCGTTGTGGATGAGGGCATAACTGTGAGCACCATCAGTTTTGAAAAGTTGGTGCAGGACCTCGCGGTGGATTATCAATTATTTATGATGGATAAGAAGGGCACTTCTATCCGTGAGCAGGAGTTTGTGGGTAATCCGTGTTTTTTGCTGACCGATCATATTCCTATGCCGAAGAAAAGTTTTAATACCTTGAAACGACTTGGTGCACAAAAGATCAGCCTTGGGCCAAAGATGTTGTTTGCTTCCCAGTGCGTGGTATTGATCCATAATGAATTGGATATCAATCAGTAGCCGCTGAGCCTTATGTCTCGCCGCTATCGCTGACGACTCTTGTGTTAGAGCTCGTGTAAAGCCCCACTTTTAGCTCGTATAAAGCCTCACTTTTGAATGGGGCTTTTTTGTTTTTAGCTACAGGTAACACCTTGGCATCGCGTTTTTAATGAGTTGCTTCAAATTGCGACACTGACACTGACACTGACACTGACACTGGCTTGGGTTTTATAAGGACTTTATCCGTACAAGGAGGAGAGTAATAAAAGGCTTTTATATCTTCCCCTTTAAAAACGCGATCGCTTTTTGGGCTCTGCGTGACAAGGGCCATTCCGCGCGGTGGATAAGCCAAATGGTGTCTACAACTTGGCTGCCACATTCCACAACATAGATATCTTGTTGTCGTTCAAAGGCTTTGCGGGCGTATTGCGGTATAACTGTAAATCCGAGCCCTTTCGCGACAGGTTCGAGGATCAGGCTGATTTGGTTGGTAAATCCCCTACAGGGAATGTCTTGAATACCGGGATTACTTGGATATTTTCGGCTAAGTAACCGGGTTGCCATGGCCTCGCCATCGGGATGGGAGATAAACCCTAGCCGTTGTAAATCAACCCATTCATTTTGTTTGTGGCACGCAGGTACGACGAGCTCAAGCGGCTCTTCGGTGAAATGCGTACTGTGAATGCGAGGATCGGAAGGTTTTAAGGTCACCATGCCGATTTCATGTTCATTGGCTAATACCGAGGCGACTATTTCACTGTCAGGGGCAAAACGGTGGCGAATGTTTAATGCCGGAAAGGCTTGTTGAAGTTCGATTAACAGCGGAAAGAGTGTTAAACCAATGCTTCCCGGAGTGATAAGGCTAATGTCGCCGACCTCAGCATCATCATGGATCAGTTTCTGCTGTAAGCGTTTTTGCGCGCATTCGACGTCTTTAACGTAGGTCAGCAGGTTTTCGCCAATCGGAGTGATTTCAAGTTGACGGGGGCGGCGTAAAAACAGTGTGCCGTATTCCTCTTCTAAACGACTGATATGTTGGCTCACGGCCGCTTGGGTGATACCAATGGCTTCGGCGGTTCGGGTGAAGTTACCTTTCTCGACCAGAACAGCAAAGGTGTGTAACCACTGTGGATTTATCATAAGCAAACTTTATCAACTCTATAATCTGTACATGCTTTTAATTATGACACGATAAGGCTAGTCTGTCGTCATTCAGTATTCCATTCCTTTTTGATTCTATTTGACACAGGAAACACCCATGGCCGATCTATTTTCATCCTTCAAACTTAAAGATATTACCCTCAAAAATCGCATTGCCGTTGCGCCCATGTGCCAATATCAAGCCACGGACGGACTCATCAACGACTGGCATCAGGTGCATTACACTAGCCTTGCTCGTGGCGGAGCGGGTCTTGTTGTGGTTGAAGCCACTGCGGTTTCTCCTGAAGGACGTATTACCCCAAAATGCCTCGGACTGTGGAATGAAGAGCAAGCCCAAGGCCTCGCTAAGGTAGCCAGCGCGATTAAAAATGCCGGCGCAGTGGCGGGGATTCAAATTGGTCATGCGGGCCGTAAAGCGAGTGCCAATATCCCGTGGGAAGGCGATGATCATATTCCCAATGGTGAAGGACAAGGCTGGCAACCGATTGCACCGTCTGCTGTTGCCTTTGGCGCAAACTTACCTAAAGTGCCTACCGCCATGACGATTGAGGACATTGAGCGCGTTAAAGCAGACTTTGTGGCTGCGGCAAAACGGGCCTTAGCCGCAGGATTTGAATGGTTGGAGCTGCATTTCGCACACGGCTATTTAGCCCAAAGTTTCTTTTCAACCTATGCCAATGAACGCACCGACCAATATGGTGGCAGTGCCGAAGGGCGTGGACGCTTTTTGCTCGAAACGGTTGCGGCAGTAAGAGACGTTTGGCCACAACATTTACCCTTAACGGCGCGATTTGGTGTGATTGAATTCGACCATAAAGATGAAAAAACGCTAACTGAATCAATCGCATTGGTGAAGCAATTTAAACAAGCTGGGCTCGATATGCTAAACGTCAGCATTTGTTTCTCAACACCGACGGCAAATATTCCATGGAGCCCGGCATTCTTAGCGCCTATTGCTGCGCGGGTTCGACAAGAAGTGGGTTTCCCTGTTGCGACGTCGTGGGGCATGGATAATCCACACCATGCCAATGCTGCTATTGAAGATGAACAAATGGATTTAGTGATGATAGGTAAAGCCTTTTTAGCGAATCCACATTGGCCATATCAAGCGGCGCAAACCTTAAAGATAGCGCGCCCATCATGGGTATTACCCGCATCTTACGCCCATTGGTTAGAGCGTTACTCCACGGTTAAAGCCGAGTGATTACGAATAGACTTGATCGTGAGTGAGTTCATTGCGAGCTAATTTTATGGTTCATTGGTTTGATTGTGACTTAGTTTTATTGTGGATTAGCGTAAGTTAAGTTCTTAATATTTAGCCCTAGTCTAAAAAGCCGTGATCTCTGGATAGCGGCTTTTTGTTTTGGGGATACGCAAACTCAGGTGGAAGGGGAATCGGTTAATCATCTTGTGATGAACTCTGATTTCTAAGCATTTCTTCTGTCGCTAGGGGAATAAAAAAAGCCCCAATCCGCTAGGAGTGGGGCTTCTTCAAGCAGAGGATGAAGGTTAGTGATTATAGAAACGTCGACCTTCGCGCATCACTTCAATCAACTCAGGCGCACTCATTTTCTTATTGAGCCTATGTTCATAGTTTTCATCGTAAATACGGTATTTGCCGTGGCGGTCAATCACTGTCACTTCCGCTTCTTGGTAGATAGCGAAGATGCGGCTATCACCAATATAGATCCACGTTTCTTTACTCGGCTGTAATAAGCTGCGGCCAGCGCTGTATTCTGTGGTGTTATTGGTGCAACCGAGCACATGGGTCATCAGGGTCGGCGCGATGCCGTAATGGCTAGTGCGGTATTTGACCTTAGACGCGCCCGTATTGGGCCAGTGGATCACTAAGGGCACTTTGACACTTTGTGGTGACAGGTTGCGATTCGCTTCGTCATTGTTACTGGTGAACATCTTGCCATTCACCCCTGTGATAATCACTAAGGTATCCTTGGGCACATTGGCCAGCATTGCCTTAAGTTGTTGATCGACAAAATACAGTGATTGGCGATATTGATTAAACAGCACCTTTTGCGCTGGCATCAGGGCGGGATCGGCTTTTACTGTTTCAATGCCAAGGAAACCCACGGGAGTATCGAAATTCTCTGGCGCTTTTAAGTTAACAAGTGCAAACCAAGGTTTATTTTGGATGCTGTGCCACTCGTTAAAACTGGCCACTGTGTGCAAGTCGGCATCGGCGCTGCCATTGGTTTCTTTGGCAATCACAGGATTAAAGTCATTAAACATCGCCTGTGACGAACGCAAATTAAGATTGGTTTCAGGCAGGAATAGCCCCAGTTCATAACCCGCTTGCTGGAAGCTTCTGGTCATTAGCGGACTGGTGCTATTAAAAATGCGCGCATCGCCATAACTGCCTTGCAGGCCATAGAGTAGCGAAAACATACCGGTTCTAAATTGGTTGCCGCCACTGAAATGCTGGGTAAAAGACTGGTTACTTTCAGTGTATTGCTGCAAGAATGGCATGCTTTTACCATCGACCATATCGGCACGTAAACTATCGATGGTGATCATCAATACATTGATTTTAGCGTCAGCTTGGCAGGTCAGTGGCTGCTCGGGATAATTGAGTACACTGGTATTGTGATTGACATCGTCACCTTGTGACGAGCCATCAATACCGTGACTTTCCATAAAGGAGCGCGCAGTCGCAGGGTATGATAAAGGATAAGTATCATCGAAACGGGTAATTTCAGTGATGTCGGCGGCATCGGCCCAAATGTGGAACAAGTGGCTGCTGACAAAACAGATACCCACTAAGGTGATGACTTTATTGCCTAAACTCAGCTTTTGGATTTTCTCTATTCGCTTCCACAAAAAGTTCGCTGCCGTAAGCTCAATAGCAATAATGGCGAGTGGCGTGACGATATAGGAAGTACCGTGGAGCAGGGCATTGAGATCCGCCCAGGCTAAATCGAAGGCGAAGGGGCTCAAGTGCATGCCGTAATCGGCGTAAACAATCGTATCGTACAATAAGATACAGAGACTTAGGGTCGCGATCACCGCCGCGACACCTCTTAATATCTTCGAATAAGGCAATATCAAGGTCAGTGGGAACAGACAGATCAAATAGGCGATAAAGGCGAGAAAGCTAAACTGACCAATAGTGCTGACGCTTAGATAAACCCAGCCATACCAAGTTTCTGGATAACCCACGCTGCCAAGATATCGGCTGCCGACTATCATGGCTAATAGGCCATTGAAGAAGGCGAACCAATGTCCCCAGTTGATGAGCCGGGAAACCCGATCGCGGCTCATTTGCTTTTTTCGCTCGACCATAGTGATCCGCTTATTCCTAAAAGACCTTGTATCTTATATTCTTTTGACGATTATTACCCAGTTAACTTACTGGGATTTAACCGATTGTGCGAGTGCTTTTGCAAATTGTTCGGCCACGGCTTGGCGCGATTCGCTTGGCACTTTACGTTCTAGCAGGTTTGTCACGCAGTTACCCAATGCCATCAGGCTCAGGTCAGTCGGTGCTTTATGCTTTTCTAACACAGCCAATATTTCGGCTATTAATGATTCAACTTGGGTGTTTGAGTATTTCGATTGGATTGCCATAATCAAAAAATGTTTCACTTTGGAATGGATTAGCGGCATATAATAGCGGATTTATCCCAGTATCACTATCAGGGCTTATGAGTATTAACATCGAACACGCAATTATTCACGAGATTTCTCAGGACAGTCAGGGGCAATTACGCTGCCGTTTGCGTCCTCAACCTCTGCTGAACGGTCAGGCGGTCGAGGTGATGCTCGACGAGTTACACCAGACTTATACGGGAAAGGCCGGTAAAGGTTTTGGCTATTTTGGGATTCATGGCGACGACGGTGAGGCCAATCCTGCTTTTGCCAATGCGTTAACTCAATACCGTGGCGGCGATTTAGGGTTTGTGGAATTTTCAGGCCAAGCCAGTAAATTACTACAAGAAGAATTGTCGAAATACGATTTCAGCCAAGGCGGTTTTTTGCTGATGTCTTGCTACACCAGCATCACCAGCGATTATCTGTTTGTCGCCTTATTAAGTGCTAAGTCATCGATGACTGTGCTAGACGATATGGAACTGTCGCAAAATAATCATTTGGATTTAAACAATATCCAACTGGCGGCGCGCATCGATTTAACCGAGTGGCAAGCCGATAAAGACTCGCGTAAATACATTTCCTTTATCCGCGGCCGTGCGGGACGCAAAGTTGCCGACTTTTTCCTCGACTTTATGGGCTGCGTTGAAGGCGTTAACACTAAGGCGCAAAACAAAACCTTAATGAATGCGGTTGAAGATTTTGTTGCCAGCAGTGAGCTGACGAAAGACGAGCGCCAGCAGTGCCGTAATAAAGTGTTTGAATATTGCAGTGAGCGCTTCGATGAAGGCGCTGACATTGAGATCAAAGACTTGGCCGATGAGTTAGCCGATCAAGGTATGGACTCTTTCTACGATTTTGCCCGTGGCGGCAGTTATGATCTCGATGAAGAGTTTCCGGCCGACAAATCAACCCTGCGCCAACTGAAGAAGTTTTCAGGTACTGGCGGCGGCGTGACCTTAAGTTTTGATGGCGGCCACTTGGGCCAACGGGTGATTTACGATCCCATCTCGGATACGATTTTAATCAAAGGTGTACCCGCAAACTTAAAAGATCAGCTCGACCGTCGTCTTAAGGGCGAATAAACCGCGATAAACCTGTTGGTTTAATCAAGGTAACGAACATGAAAAGGCCGAGAGTGTTTACTCTCGGCCTTTTTGTTGGGTTAGTTCCGTCCTAAATAGCGTTGTCGATTTAGTGACTATTACTACTTAGTGACTGTTACTACTTTAATGACTCACTGCTAACTGGCTTGCTACTCATTGGATCATGGCTAAAAGGCACTGGGCGCGGTGTGTTCTTGTTGGATGGCGGCAAAATCGGCAAGGTGATCTGAGGTTGATCCCCCGTCAACGAGACGAGAAAGGCGACCATTTCTAGATTTTCTTTGTCCGACAGTTTTTGGCCTAATTGAATATCGGCCATAGTGTTCACCGCTTCTTCTAAGGTCCAGACACTGCCGTCGTGGAAGTAGGGATAGGTGAGTTCAATATTGCGCAGTGTCGGCACTTTAAAGACAAACTTATCGGCTTCTTTACCTGTGACGGCGATACGGCCTTCGGCGGGATTATTGGTGTGGAAAGGTTTAATCAATCCCATCTTCATATACATAGTGCCACCGACGGCTGGACCGTTATGGCAGCTTACGCACCCTTTGCTCTTAAACAGTTGGTAACCCGCTTTGGCATCCACACTGATCGCATCTTGCTTACCCAATAAATATTGATCGAACGGACTATTTGGCGTGACTAAGGTTTTTTCAAAGGTGGAAATCGCATCGGTTAAGCGATCAATCGTGACTTTTTCATCGCCATAGACTTTGGCAAAATGCGCCCGATAGGCAGGCATAGAGGCAATAGTTTGTGTCGCGAGTGCATGGCTATAGCCCATCTCTTTCGGGTTGGCGATAGGGCCCGCGGCTTGCGCTTGTAAATCACTGGCGCGGCCATCCCAAAATTGCGCCAGCATATAATTGGCATTGAGCACTGTGGGCGAGTTAATTGGGCCTTCCTGCCAATGGTGACCAATGGATGTGGGTAGAGCATCGACACCACCAGTGGATAAATTATGGCAAGAGTTGCAAGAGATAAAGCCAGATTTAGACAGTCTGGGTTCGAAGAACAGCATTTTACCGAGTTCAACTTTCTCCGGTTCGGTGACTTTCACCGCTTTTATCACTTCGATGGGTTCAGCACTGATGGCATGGGCACTGGCGAAAATACCCGCAATGAAAATAGCAATAGATGTGAGTTTGGTCATCTTGTTTTCCCTGTATAACCTTAATTAAATTGTGGTTTACAAAGGGATGGTAGAGGTTAATGTTAATAATTGATAACACCTTGTTTCGATTGGGTCTATCGCTGCTACGGATTAAGCTTTTGCGATCTCATTCGCTGTTTTCACTGTGTTATTTTGCTAGGTTAAATCCTGTTTCGGTTAGGGTTTCATCTGTTAATCGGCAAGGTCGATGCATCGTGACTTTTTTGTCTATCAATATCTGATGATTACCCTGTTTTCTCGATTAACATATCGCACGATTAAGGTAGTGATAAACCCAAACAAGCAAAATCTTGGACGCGGGTGAGTTAAGGTGTGGGATATTGGCAGCGTTAGCGTTGAAAATGGTGGACTCATTTTTGGGCAAATGCACTTTTTGTTAGAGTTAATGCAATACTTGGCTTGAGTACCTGATACAAAAATAGAGACTCAACCTAATACAAATTTGCGGCAGAGCTGATTCATTTGTCGCGACAAGCGGCGGAATTGATTAGAATCTCCATTCATGTTGAGTTTACTCGTTTTGGGTACTCAAGTTAGCACGCTCGGCCATCGCTAAGTGGTGCTTTCAAATTAAGTAGGTGGACTGTTTTTCTGCCGAGGAGCGTTAATGCAACTGTTTGTCAAAGATTTAACTGTGATCGATTTTTCCTATTTATGCCCAAAGCGCGGCATGGTGGGGGAGAGTTGGATTGTCGATGTTCTGCTTGAGGGCGGATTAGACGAGCAAAACATGGTGCTCGATTTTGCTAAGGTGAAACGCACCATCAAGCAGACCATAGATGCGGTGGCCGATCATCGTTTACTCGTACCTACGGCGTGCAGCAGTGTGCGTTGGCAGCAACAGGGCGATAGAGTGTGGATGGATTTTGATAGCCAGTTAGGTGAAATCCATTTGGCCTGTCCTTCCCAAGCCTTTGCCTTAGTGCCGACCGAACAAATTGATATTCCAAGCGTGAATGCCTTTTTACAGAAAGCGTTACGCGAAGCCTTACCTAAGAATGTCGAAGGGATCACGCTCACCTTGAGACATGAAATCCTCGATACGCCTTATTATCATTACAGCCATGGTTTACGTAAACACGATGGTAATTGCCAGCGTATCGCCCATGGACATCGTAGCCCAATTCATGTGTTTGAGAATGGCAGTCCAGCACCAAAGTGGGATGAGTATTGGGCCAAGCGCTGGCACGATATTTATTTAGGCAGTGAAGAGGATTTGGTTTCTGTTGACACCCTGAATTTATCGTCTCAGACGCGGATCACCGATGACAGTCATTATGGTTTCCATTACCAAGCGCCCCAAGGGGATTTCCAATTGGCGATGCCAAAGGAAGGCTGTGATTTAATTCCCCATGACACGACGGTTGAGTTGTTAGCCGACTATATTGCCACGACACTCGTTGCTAAAGTACCCGGAAGTCAGTTTAAAGTGGTGGCATTTGAAGGTGTGGGTAAAGGCGCGATTGTGTCTAAGGGATAAGCGCTAAGTTTGAGTAATGGCGTCGAGTAGATTTAAATGACTTGCTCAATGGGCCTCGGCAGATTGTCGGGGCTTTTTTGTGTCTTCATAACCTTAGATAAAGCGCGATTGCTATTGTATGCAATACATCATTAGGTATTTGCGCCGCTGTGGATCGATTTTTAGGGCGGGTTAGGTTAACGTGACGCATGGGTTTAATCGGTCAGAGTTTAGTGATTCAGTGTTAGCGATGAGTTAGTGGTGTGCTGGTGATGCGTTAGTGTCGTGCAGAACGCATTCAGTGGGCCTTGGACCAAGTTGACCATCGATAAGGATTTTTGTGAAGATGTCTAAGAGTAGAATATTAGAAACTCAGATTTTGGAAACTACTGTTTTGAGAAACGTTTTGGGAAGAAATAAGATGTTGGGAAATCGTTTAACGGCATGGTTAACCTTGGGCTTAGTGCTTATGGCGCCTCATGTACAAGCAGCGGTAAGTTTGCAAGGCAAGCTAGAGCAAGGCGCATTAATGCGTGGTCAAGCGCCAGCAGGTACTCAGATTAGTTTAAATGGTGCTGCCATTAAGGTCACGCCAGACGGTCATTTCGCCTTTGGTTTTGATCGCGATGGCGAACTGAGCCAGCAATTAACCTTGGTTTATCCCGATGGTTTGACTGAGGTTAAGCCTTTAACGTTAACCAAGCGTGAGTACAACATTCAAAGTGTGAAGGGCATTAGCTCGAAGATTATGAAGCCCGATCCCGTCGCGCAGGAAAGAGCGGCGAAAGACACGGCGCAGGTCAAAGCGGCGCGGGCCACATTTAGCGAGCAAACGGCCTTTTTACAGGAGTTTATTTGGCCGCTGACAGGGCGTATTTCCGGGGTTTATGGAAGCCAACGTATTTATAACGACGTACCTGGTAATCCACACTTTGGTGTGGATGTGGCGGCGAAAACGGGCACTGTAGTGGTGGCGCCCGCCGATGGTGTGATAAGCCTGTCTGTGCCCGACATGTTTTATTCGGGTGGGACTATGGTGATCGATCATGGTTACGGCGTGAGTTCAAGCTTTTTGCACTTGAGTAAGTTGTACGTCAACGCGGGTGAAGTGGTTAAGCAAGGTCAAGCCGTGGCAGAGGTGGGCGCAACAGGCCGTGCTAATGGCCCGCACTTAGATTGGCGAGTTAACTGGTATCAAATGCGCCTCGATCCCACAACCATAGTGCCACCCATGGCAACAGTGTTAGCGAATGAGAAAGCCAGTAAAGCGGCTAAAAAGGGCTAGGTTCGATATCCAGCACTGGCTCAATTAAATGGCGCTATGATGCGCCATTTTTTATGATTCTTATCCTTAGCACTCAGTGAGTTGGATTGTTCTAGACTCGTTTCAACAGTCCGCTTGCAGATGATCTGTTTCAACCGCTTAGCTTAAAAAGATTACTTCAACAATGGATGATCGGCGGGGAGCTGGCGGGTGATCCACAAAATCAGTTTGTGTTTCATGTTTGGCCCATCTTCTTTATCTTTGGCCAGTGGCTGGATTAAGTTGTCTGTGACCAGTAAACGGTAAATACATTCCACTTTGTCTTTGGGCGAGATGCCCTTGTCGAAGTCCGCATATCCGCGTTTTTTGGCATAGCCAATACCGATTTCCATGGCGAACTTCAATATTTGCGCTTCGTTCTTGTGTGGCTTCATTGGCGATCCTCTGTTTGCACATCGAATCCATCAAGTGGACCCGATAATGTATGCCTGATGGCATCTGCGAGTTATACGTCCTAAGTTACGCTAAATATGCTGTTTTCGAGATTTAATTTTGGCAATTTTTGACAAAACCACCAAAAAACGGGCCTAAAAATAGTCTGAACACTGAGTCTGATTAAATAGTCATCAGCTCAGGTCATCACTTAGGCATTATCTTCGGTTTTAACTTAGTTTTTGACTAAGTTTTTAATTCAGGTATTCGCTAAGGCGAGTGCGGCAAGTGCCAATGGAAATCTAAGCTCAGTGTTCTCTTCTTTCAGATTTTAAGCCTGCCTAAAACATTCCCGCTACGTTTGCTCGCTGGCGATCACTGCCTTTATGCCATGGGGATGCACTTTAATGCACACATCATCGCGTTTAAAGGCGATAGTCGGATTGGCTAAACGCTCTTTATCCCCTTTGGGCGAGCTCATCTTAATTTTTATCCCAGCAAGGGATGCTAAGCTTTGTGAGTTCAAGCCTTGTGAACTTAAGCCTAGTGAGCTTGACGGAACAGGCTCAGCAGCCTGTTCTGATGGTAGCAAAGCGCTGAGTTTGGGACACAGGGCGAGCAAGTCTCGGCTCAGGGTATCGCACTCTGTCGCTTTTGAATCAATAACTAGCTCAATGTGTTCCCAGCCTTCCTGCGGATAGACTTTGTCGCTGGGGTAGGGAAGTTCGACACAGGCAATGCTAAATTGACCCAGCGTAAGTGGGATATCCAGTTCGATAATCAGAATCGTACGACCATTGATGATATTGTCTGAAATGATCTTACCGACGCGGCTAAAGGCATAGCGCAGCGCATCGGCACTGGCGATGGAATTGACGCGCAGCGCGACATGATCGCAAACCAGTGCTTTATCCGCTAAGTCTAAGGTTTCAAGCAAGGCTAAAATTTGTGCTTCGAAGGCGGGCCAGCTTTGGGTTAATTGCTCATAGCTGATGCTTGTGCTCTGCGGCGTGGCAGCTTCATTGGATGATGACATATAGGCTCCAAGGCATGTGTATTACCGTTAGTTTTTATCCCTTACACAATCACGGGGATAATACAGCTAACGATATGATGTAAATGGCTAAATAAAAACGCCCATTAAGCTGGGCGTGTTTGATGTTGTGACATTATCTAATCGGCGTGTTGCCATGGCTAAGTAGGCTAAAGTTACGGCCAAATCTCAATTGGTGTTCCTTCATCGACCACTTTCCACACTTCATCCATTTCGGCGTTGGTTATCGCAATACAACCGTCGGTCCAGTTGTATTGCTGAGCTTGTTCTGGCGGCAGCGGCGACTTAGGGTTCTGACCGTGGATCATGATCATGCCTCCGGGTCTAATGCCTAAGGCTTTGGCTCTGAGTTTATCTTCTTCATTGGGATAGGAAATATGGATCGATTTATAATAGGCACTGTCGGGCTTTTTATAATCTAGGGTATAACGCCCCTGTGGTGTGCGTTGATCGCCTTCCTTTAATTTGTGTCCTGCGGGCAAGTCGCCCATAGCAATGCGATATTGTTTGAGTATTTTGCCATCGCGCAATAAAGCCATACTGGATTCGGATTTTGTGATCACCACAAGATCCACTTTACCCATGCCTGAGGCATGTAATCCGGGTGAAACGAGTGCCGCGATAGTCACAGTGAGGGTGGTCAATGTGGAAAGTAGGGTGGCGCGCATGAATTCCTCGAAAATTAACACTAGTTGTTGGCTTTTTTCGGCATCATACCGCAATTTTATCCTGCTGTGAGTAGATAATTTTGAGCTGAATGCAATTGCATGGCAGACTCGTGGGATATTTATGATGTAATCCCAGAGTTACTCAGTTTGTTGCAAGGAAGTCAAAGTTTGTATGTCTGAAAATATCGAATCCGAAAGCCCACTGAAACGTCAATTACGCACCATTATTTTTGGTACTGATACTCCCGCTGGCCGCTATTTTGATATCGCCTTAATGGTGTGCATTGTGCTGAGTGTCGCTCTAGTGTTTCTCGATACGGTAGAAGTGTTTCATCGTGAATACGGGCAGATTATTCGCGTCTTGGAGTGGGTCTTTACGATTATATTCACCCTTGAATATGGCCTACGTTTGTATTGTGCGACTCATCCCGTGTTATATGCCCGCAGCTTTTATGGCATAGTCGATTTGTTATCTGTATTGCCAAGTTATCTGGCGTTACTGATCCCTGGCGCTAACTTTACCTTAGTCATCCGAATTCTCCGGTTATTCAGGATTTTCCGCGTACTCAAATTACTGCGTTATTTGAGTGAAGGGAATGTGTTGCTTAGAGCCATGATGCAGTCGAGTCGTAAGGTCTTTATATTTTTCTTCTCGGTCAGTTTGATCGTTATGGTGCTCAGTGCGGTAATGTATGTGGTTGAAGGGCCTGATAATGGATTTAGTTCAATTCCTAAATCTGTCTACTGGACAATTGTGACTATTACCACTGTCGGTTACGGCGACATTACCCCTAAAACGGGATTAGGTCAGGCGATTGCCGCTTTTACTATGTTGATTGGTTACTCGATTATCGCGATCCCTACGGGGATTTTAACCGCGGAGATATCCCAAGAAGTGGGGCGCCATCGAGATTTACGCTCGTGCAATCAATGTCATAAAACCGGCCACGATCTTGATGCCATGTACTGTAGCCGCTGCGGATGCGAGTTAGATAGCTTAGATGTCCCCGTTGAAAATGACGCTTAGTCATTGTTTTAGCAAACACTTATTATTTTTGCAGGTAACACACCCGTATGACGCAAGCCAAGTTTGTTGAAGGCCCCATATTACGTCACATCTTAGTGATGAGTTCGACTGCTGCTGTGGGGATTTCTGCCTTATTTGTGGTGGATTTACTGGATATCTTTTTCCTGAGTTTATTGGGGGAGCATGAGCTTGCGGCGGCTGTGGGTTATGCTGGCAGCATCTCCTTTTTCACGACATCCATTGGGATAGGCTTATCAATTGCTTTAGGCGCTTTAGTGTCTCGCTCGATTGGCGCAAAAGATGTGGTGTTAGCAAAGCGGCTATTGCTCAATAGCGCTGTTGTGACAACGCTGATTAGCGTGCTGGTGGCCGGCGTGGTCACTACTTTCATCCCTGAGTTGGTTGCCTTAGTGGGCGCAAGTGGCCATACGGCTGAGCTCGCTGCCAGCTACTTGTATATCTTAGTGCCTTCCTTGCCCTTTATTTGTCTTGCGATGGCGCTCGGCGGGGCTTTGCGCGCCGTGGGTGATGCTAAGTTATCCATGATGTCGACCTTAGCGGGCGGCGGCGTTAATGCTGTACTCGACCCGATTTTTATCTTCTTGTTCGCCATGGGGATAGAAGGTGCGGCATTGGCATCCGTTTTAGCGCGGGTGGCGGTATTTTTAATTGCTGGCCGCGGCGTTGTGGTGAAGCATAAGTTGTTAGGTCATTTCGATAAGGCGCATTTTGTCGCCGATCTTAAACCCATCTTTGCCATTGCGGGCCCTGCGATGTTAACCAATGTGGCGACGCCTATCGGTAATGCCTTTGTGACCCGAGCCATTGCCGATTTCGGTGACGCTTATGTGGCGGGCTGGGCGGTATTAGGGCGTTTGATCCCTGTGACCTTTGGGATGATCTTTGCGCTCTCAGGCGCGATTGGCCCTATTGTTGGGCAAAACTTCGGTGCGGGGCAGTTTGACCGAGTGCGCGAGAGTTTAACCCGCGCCATCCAGTTTTGTACGGTGTATGTGTTGATGATGTCTCTGCTGCTGTTTGTGCTTAAGTCGCATTTGGTCAATGTGTTTGATATGAAGGGTGACAGCGCGGACCTTATCCACTTCTTCTGCAGTTATATCGCGGTTTTCTTTATCTTTTCGGGGATTTTATTTGTAGCAAATGCGTCCTTTAATAACCTCGGCAAGGCTAAATATTCCACCCTGTTTAACGTCGGTAAAGCCACCTTAGGCACAGTGCCTTTTGTGTATTTTGGTGCACTCTGGGGCGGAGTTTACGGCGTATTGATTGGGCAAATATTAGGGTCTATTTTGTTTGGCACCTTAGGTGTATGGGTTGCTTATCGTTTAGTGGATAAAGTGGCGGCGCAGGCCCAGTTTTCCGCGATGGCGAATGTCGGTGGCGTCAATGCTGTTTCCCGCAATGTTGCGCTGACTGAGGAAGAAGAAATCGCTAACTGTGTGTCGGAGAACTTGCCGAGCGCGACCAATCCGCTTTCATCCTCCTGTGTGCAGATGGCGCAATTAACCGAGGAGCAAGAGAGTGAGTCGGTATTGCCGATAACGTATTTGGAAGAAGGTAAAAAGCCGAACTGACTAGCGGTAAGAGGTTCACTTGTTTTAGTGCCGATGCACTGACAAAGCACCTTGTTGAATCAAATATAAACACTCAAGCAGGTTCACGGCGCGCCGTTAGGAATACAGAAAAACAAAATGCCACAAGATTGCTTGTGGCATTTTTGTTTAAAGCGGCGTTTGCAGTTAATCTAGTCGGGTTAACAATGCACAACAATACGCCGCTAGAAAGCGTTATTCTGCGGTACGCTTATTCTTCAGTACTGCTTATTCTTCAATGCTTGGCGCGTCTTGTTGGCCTTCGACTTGTTCAGTCGTGGCTTCTAATGCCGCCATTTTTGCGCGATCGGCCTTAGAGATGTAACCTGATTTCGCTGGTGAGCCGATAGTCACGGGATCGACTTTATTCAGTCTGGCCTTAGCGCGTTTAGCTATTTTCTTGATGATCTTTTGTTTCTTGTTCATGACGTCTCTAATTTCGTTTCGCACCCGCTATGCGCAGGAATATGAGGCCAAGGGCTCAATTGAGGGCGGATTCTAACTCAATCTGAGCTAACTGACTATGTTTTGCTGAATTGTTTTACTGAAAATTGTCGAAAAGAACCGCAACTTTTTGGCGGTCAATTTTGCAATAGCGCGTTTTCACGGGAGTTTGACTCAATGGGCAGTACAGGGATGAGTGCAATCGATGTCGAGTATTTTGCGCTACCTGCTGTCAGTAGGCGTTAAAAGCCATTATATTGCCCCGCATTATTAGTTCGATAAACTGACGCTAATGTCATTTTTATTGCTCCTGTACTACCCGAGGATAAGCTGTGTTACTTAATAAAATCACTTTTTTCGAGCGTTTTGAACACGATATCTTAAGTGGCGCGAAAACCATTACCCTGCGCGATGAAGCCGAATCCCATGTGATAACGGGGCAAATTCTGCCTGTTTCCACCTTTGAAACTGACCGCTGGTTTTGTGATATCCAGATTATCGATGTCACGCCAGTAAAGTTAACTGAGCTCACCGAGATGCATGCCAAACAAGAGAATATGACTCTGCCACAGTTATGCAATGTGATTGCAGAGATTTATCCCGGTCTGGAGCAATTGTTTATGATCCGCTTTAGGATTTTGTCGCAGTAATCTGTCACAGTAAAATGTGCAGTGAGAAATTCTCGCTAAATGCGTAAATAAAAAAGGCTGCGCTGCAGCCTTTTTGTTCATTGTTTTAATGTCATGTGCTTCAGAAGCATATTCAGTTGTGCTTGCTGGCTACACTGTCCAAGGTAGTAACTTTTGAGCTACCCGGTCGGCTTGGCCTAAACGAATGGCGGCACGATGGCGCATTCGATACAAGGCTTGGTAGCACAAGGGCACTAAGTACAAGCTAGTCAAAGTCGAGAACGACAAGCCACCAATAATGGCGATTGCCATGGGCGAATACGGCGGGCCGCCGCCACCGATTTGGGTTTCACCCATCGCCAGTGGAACTAAGCCCAACACTGTGGTGCCCACTGTCATCAATACTGGGCGCAAACGCGTGATACACACGTCTCGAATGGTGGCGGACAATTTGTCGAGATCCGGCGTCATCTGGTTAATTTGATCCACCAGAACTATGCCGTTATTCACTACAATTCCCATTAAAATCAATATGCCTATCATGGCCATCACAGAAATAGGCGTGCCCGTGATAAACAGCGCCCAGAATACCCCTGTGATCGAAAATAGGATTGAAGTGATAATCGCCGTCGGCAATAACAGCGACTCAAATAGCGCCGCCATAACGATGTAAATCATCGCAACAGCCAATAGCATATTGGTTGCCATCACATTCTGATCTTCATCTTGACGCTCGAATCCACCGCGCAGTGAATAGTCGTAGCCATTAGGGAAATGGATATTTTCCATCACTTGCTTGATCTTAGTTTGCGCTTCTTCCGTGGTGAGGTTTTCTAAGTTTGCGCCAATCGACAAAGAGGTTTGGCGATTAAAGTGCTTAATGGTATCGAAGCGAGGTTGGATCTCAATCTTCGCTAAGTTATCTAAGGTGTACACCCTTTGGTCGATGCGCACTATTGGTAACTGCTTGAGTTTTTCGAGCGACTTTTGCCACTCTTTCTCATAGGCCATTTCGATGCGCAGTTCGCCATTGGGATCGTGGCGGAACGAGCGTAGCGGTGAACCGCGCAGTGCCATAGAGATACTCGAAGCGATTTCATTGAGTTTTAAATCTAACCGCGCCGCCATTTGCCTATCGATGCGGATAACCACTTCCTGTTGCGCACCGTTAAGCTCAGAGCGAACGTCTTGCATTCCTTTGATATTTTGCAGTAAAGGGATCACTTGTTCGCTTAAGTTAATCAGCTCAGAGGTTGAGCGCCCAGTGAGCGTCACGCGCACACCAGAGCTGTCATTGCCCCAACCAAATTGCGGTTTGGCGATCGAATACTTAGGGAAGCCACTACGGATTTTCTTTTTCAACTCATCCAATGGCATAGGTAAGTCTTTCTTCAGCAATATCACCGATGAACCATCGTCGGATGAGTAGTAGCTGTAGACAGAATCAATATGAAATTCCTCTTTATTTTTATAAAGATACTCTTCCATTTGATTGACCATTGCCTCAGTGACATTGAGATTATGCCGACCTTCCACTTGATAGTTGATGTAAATCCGTTCCTTGCTCTGGCTGTCTTCTTGATCCTGTTTGACCATAGATAGCGGCAGAGCGGTAGACGCGAGAATGGCCACCGCAATAAAGCCTGAACGCCAAGGCCTCAGCAATACCCAGTTAAGCGTATTGTTGTAGAAGCGCTGTAACTTACCGGCATCCTTCTCGGGCGCGATGTCAAAGTGGAACTTAGTCAACATCAAAGGGATCAAGGTTTTAGCAACCAGTAGCGATGCCGCCAGCGAGATACAAATCGCGATGGCAACATGCTCGAGGAAAATCGTCAGTTCCACTTTCACGCCAAAAATATTGGGTAAAAATACGATGGCAGTGGTCATAGTGCCCGCCAATACGGCGAGGGACACTTTATCGACCCCAGTCATCACTGACTCTTCATTATCCTTGGGTGATTTGCCCTGTTTCTCCTGCAGCACGCTCTCGGTCACTACTACAGCGTTATCAATTAACATACCAATGGCGAGCAAGAGTCCCATCATAGAGAGGATATTCAAGCTGTAACCGAGTAAATACATGGCGGCGAGCGTCATACCGATGGAAATCGGCACAGACGACACGACCACTAAGGTCATTTTCAGATTACGCAGGAACAAGTACAGCACCACAAAGGACAGCAGGGCGCCGATTAAACCCGAAAACAGTAAGTCCATCAGGGATGATTTAACCCCAGAGGCTTGATCTTCCATGATAAACAGCCGAATACCTTGGAACTGTTGATCTTGCTTCGCTAGTTCGATGACCTTAAGTACGCGTTCAGACACTTCGACTAAGTTAGCGCCTGATTCCTTAAACACATCTAAACCGACAGCATAGTGCTGATCTAAATGGCGCCCTTCGATACGCTCTGGCAAGGCAAACTGCACATCTGCAATATCGCCTAAGGTCAATCCTGGGATCAACACCAGTGCTTTGATATCCTCAAGGTTTCTAAACTCGCCCTTCGGCGACACTTGATAAACTATGTTACTGGCCCTAAGTGTGCCAGCACTAATCACAAAGTTTTCTCTGCCGAGGCGGGCTTGCAAGTCGGTGGCGGAAAATCCACTGGCGGCAAGACGGTCGGCATTGATACGTACTTCAATTTGCTTTTGTTCAACGCCGTACAGGCTAACCTTAGAGACACCTTCAACACGTTCAAGCGGACGCTTGAGCTGTTTATCGAGTAAATCGAATGCGCCTGACAGCTCGCGGTCGCTCGATATACGTATCGTGAGCACTGGCATGTCGGCGGTGGAGAATTGGCGAATAAAGACTCGCTCAACGTCCTTGGGCAGTAAATGCCGCACCGCATCGATTTTTTCCCGCGCTTCTAGGCTCTTAGTCGCAACGTTTTCACCCCACTTCATGTTGATTTCGATTTCAGAGCCTTCTTGGGAAGATTCTGATTCGAGCTCATCAATCCCACCCATAGTGGCGAGTGATTCCTCCAGCACTTTAGTGATATCGCGCTCCACTTCAGCGGGGGTTGAGCCCTTGTAGGGCACTTGCACCACAATCTGCGGAATATCAATACCGGGGAACATTTCCAGCGGTAACAAACGACTCGAGGCGAGACCAAATAGCAAGATAGCAAAGAAGAACATGCTGGTGGTCACGGGACGCTTAATGGCTAAACGGGTGAGGTTCATGGGCGAGCCTCCTCAACGTCATGCGCGATATCTGTGGCTGCAACGTCATACACTTTACGGTCGAACAGAGCATAGAGCACCGGGAGCACAATTAAGGTCAGTAAAGTGGATAAACTCAGACCAAAGATCACCGTAATCGCCATAGGTGCACGCACCTCTGAACCATCGCCTAACCCCAGCGCCATCGGCAATAAGCCTAAGGTGGTGGTGAGCGTTGTCATCATAATAGGGCGTAGGCGCGATTTAGCGGCGGCGCGAATAGCATCGAGTTTTTCAACACCTTCGCTACGCAGTTGGTTGATGCGATCCACAAGCACAATCGCGTTGTTCACCACGATACCCGCCAACATGATAAGGCCAATAAACACCACCACACTCAAATGGGTTTGGGTGATATACAGACCCAGCACGCTACCCGCCAATGCCATAGGCACGGCAAAGAGGATAAGCAAGGGATGAAGCAGTGACTCAAACTGACTCGCCATCACTAAATACACTAAGAAAATCGCTAAGATAAGGGCAATTTTGAGTGACTGAAATGAATGCTCCATTTCCTCATTTTGACCACCAAATCGGGCTTGTACTGATGCCGGTAGCACCTGTTGCGACAGTATTTGCTGCGCCTGTGCCACCGCATCGCTTAAGTCACCGTAGGCGAGGTTAGCCGACACCAGTGCTACACGTTGCTGGCTGATACGGTTAATCGCCGAGGGGCCTAATTGTAATGACACTTCGGCAACCGCACTTAAAGCAATAGGTTGATTGCTGTTCGGGTTGATGATTAAGGCATCGATATCGCTGATTTGATCGCGCTCGGAGAGTTCACTGCGCACCAGAATATCAATCTTACGATCACGTACCGTGTATTGGCTGGCAATAGTACCGCCAACGCGCTGAGCAATGCGGTTCGCCACTGTTGGCGCATCCATTCCGAGCGCTGCTAACCTAGCATGATCGAAACGGATACTCAGCTCAGGTTGACCATCGCGCAGACTGGTATTTACGTCAGCAAAACGATCCGATGCGGATAATGCTTTGACTAGACTATCGGCACTGCGCTTGAGCAAGTTCAAATCGTAACCCGTGAGCTCAATCTCCAGTGGCGTTTTAAAGCTGAATAACTCAGGTTGCTCAATTTTTGCTTCAAGTTCAGGAATGCGGCGCGCGGTATCACGCAGCACTTGAGTGATCGCGTTATAGGCACTGTGATCTGTCAGTACCACTTGTAAGCGGCCCCAGTTTTCACCACCGCGAGCAGTATCCGAGGTCATCAAACCACCGCTACCGGCTTGGCTATAGGCATGTTTGACTTCGGGTCTGTCCTTGATAGACAACGCGAGTTGTTGTAAAACCTTGTCGGTTTCACTCACCGCCGTACCCGGAGGCAATAAGATTTCCACATAAAACTCGCCCTGATTCATCGGCGGAATAAGTTCCATACCTAGGCGAGGTAACAGGCTAATACATGCGCCCGTTATCGCAATGGTGAGCAGCAGTGTGGTCATTTGTTGACGCAGCGCCGAGGCCAGCAGCTTGTGATAAACCTTCTCGATACTGTGATAGACAAAGTTAAATCCTGAACTCAAAGGACGCATGATTAGACCGATGAGCCAGGAGAAGAAGCGGCCTAAAATCAGCACTAAGGTCAACAATGCACTTGGTAAGTAACTAAACATTAATAGAATAGGGAAGGAGAACACAGTCGCGCTATAGTGTTTAAACTTACCCATTTTAGTGGTGGGTTTATCCTTAGGCGTGGTTTTTATCAGTGCGGGTAAGGTTTTAAAGCCTTCGCGCGATGCCAGCATAGGGATAGAGGTTAAGGCGACTAATAGCGAGGCCAGCAGGGCAAAGGTGACCGTCAGCGCTTGGTCGGAGAACAGGGCGCCGGCAATCCCATCGACAAAGACTAAGGGCACAAACACCGCAAGGGTCGTCAGTGTGGAGGCGAAAATCGCGCCAGCTACTTCTTTAGTTCCAGTGACTGCGGCGTCTAACTTACTCATGCCTTCGCTACGACAGCGGTCAATGTTCTCTAATACCACAATGGCGTTATCGACTAATAGACCAATGGCCAGCGCGATACCACCTAATGACATGATGTTTAAGCTAATATCGGCAAAATACATCATGTTAAAGGTCGCGATAACCGAGAAGGGGATCGAGATGGAAATAATCAGCGTTGGGATGATGTTACGCAGGAACAGGTAAATCACTAGCATGGACAATAAACTGCCCATTAGCGCCGAAGAGGTGACTTCACTGACCGCACTTTCGATAAACTCGGATTGATCGTAAATCACTTCGAGTTTGTTTTGCTTAGGATCTTGATTGATTTTGACAAGTTCATCGCGCAGTTTTTTGGCGACGGCGACAGTGTTCGCATCACCTTCTTTATAAATCGCCAGTTCAATCGATTCTTGGCTACCGATGCGGGTGATATCACTGCGTTCTTTATAGGCATCCGTAATCGTAGCGACTTCGAATAAACGTACTAAGGTTTGCTCGTCGCGATAGACGATCACTTGGCCAAGTTCATCTAGTGAATTGAATTGGTTAAGTGTGCGCACTAAGTATTCGCGATCACCTTGGATCACTTTACCGGCAGAGAGGTTAATATTCTCTTCATTAATGCGACGTTTAATGTCGTCGGCATTGAGGTTAAGTTGCGATAGTTTTTCTTGATTGAGCTGAATGTGTACTTCTTGCTCTAGGCCGCCAGATAAACGCACGGCGGCGACCCCAGAAAGCGCTTCTAAGCGACGCTTAAGCTCTTCTTCTGCGTAGGTGCGCATTTGCTTAAGATCGGCTTCTGAGGCATTGGGTACTGACAACGCGAGACGCATGATCGGGTCAAGGTTGGGGTTAAAACGCAGTAATAATGGCTTTTTAACGTCCAAAGGCAGGGCGATAGTGTCGAGTTTTTCGCGCACATCTAAACTCGCCATGTCCATTGTGGTGCCCCATTCAAACTCGAGCACTACATCTGACATGCCTGAGCGCGAAATAGAACTGATTTTACGTAAGCCTTTGACCACGCCAACGGCTTCTTCAATCGGTTTAGAGACGAGCTGTTCAACTTCTACTGGCGCCGCACCGTCATACATAGTGCGGATGGTTAATGTGGGATAGCTTAAGTCTGGCAGTAACTTCACCGCTAAGCGGGAAAATCCCACCATACCGAATAAAATCACCGCCAGCATGAACATCCACACCGTGACTGGCCGTTTAACGGAAGTGCTGATAATTGACATGAAAGGCTCCTATCAGTTCTTAGCGGAAGCAAGATCGAGTGGGGTGATCACTTCGACTAAGGATTGGTCTTTCAAGTTTTGCTGGCCACGGGTCACGACTTGTTCACCTGGGTTAATGCCTGCAATCACTTCTACAGAGTCACCTTCACGGTAGCCAATCTCGACTTCACGGCGGTTAGCATTAGTGCCATCGATAACATACAAAGCTTGCCTGTTATCTTGGTTGATCAGTGCACTGTAGGGAACCGTAATCACGTTTTCGTGGGTGTCATACTTAAGCTCAACACGGGTAAACATCCCTGCTTTTAGGCGCGCCTCTTGATTCGGTACGGCTAATGTCACTTTAAACGTGCCGCTTTGTGGGTCAACAATCGGGCTTATCCGCAGCACTTTGGCATGGATAGCATTTTTACTTTGTTGATTGCTGAACACTTGTGCCTCTTGGCCGAGTCTTAAGCTGGCAAGTTGTTGCTCTGGCAGATGGACTATACCGTGAAGTTCATCTTGATTGACTATGTAGAACAAGTCGCCAAATTCCTTCGCCATGTTGCCTGCTTTCACATAACGTTTAGCGACGACGCCGCTAATAGGGGACAGTACGCGGCTTTCTCTGACTTGTAGCTCGGCAAGATCTTTCTTGGCGATGGCGGCTTGCAAGTTATATTCAAGTTTGGCCATCGAATCTGCGCTGATAAATTCTTTGTTGCCCATTTTCTTCAGACGATTCAATTCCTGCTCAATGATTTTAACTTCGGCTTCTGAGCGGTCTAAATCGTATTGCTGTCTTTTGGCATCGATAACGGCGAGCACTTGGCCCTTTTGTACGCGGTCACCTTCTTCAACGGCCAATGATTCAATGAGTCCAGAAATGCGGCTGACGACATTGGCTTCTTGAGGCGCTTCTAAGGTGGCTGTTGTGCTGTAGAAAGATGAAACGTTTCCTTGCATCACTGTGGTGGTTTCGACGGGAATGGCATATTTTTCTTCTTTTTTAGCCACTTCTTCCTTACCACAGGCTGCTAGCATTGAAATCATTAGCAGGGGTAGGGCAAATTTAGCAATGTTTGACTTTTCCATAAGTGTGTTACCTGTTGTCTTTATTGTGATGCCATTTGATAGCAGAAACCGTGCCAATATTAAATATAGCCTAATTTCATATAGTTAAGCTATATTTAAGTTAAGGCTAATGTGCGAGTTCCACTAAATGTAGCTAAAAAGTTTAAAAAGTGATGAGAATAACTAAAGGCGGTTAACAGCGGTTACGCAAGTAGGCAATTGCAACAATGTATTTTGTCTAACAAGGGGAGTGTCAAAGGGGATTGTTTGATATGAAAAAAGCGCCCTCAGGCGCTTTTTAATGCGTAAGTCGTGGGACTTAGCGTTTGTCTTGTGCGACGAAATCACGCGCAGTTTCGCCAGTGTATAACTGACGTGGACGGCTGATTTTGTGGCCTGGTTGATCTAACATTTCTTTCCAGTGTGCAATCCAGCCTACAGTACGTGCCAGTGCGAACAGCACAGTGAACATACTGGTTGGAATACCAATGGCTTTCATGATGATGCCAGAGTAGAAGTCGACGTTTGGATACAGCTTCTTAGAAATGAAGTATTCGTCTTCAAGCGCAATGCGCTCAAGCTCCATTGCTACATCCAATAGTGGATCCTTAACTTTCAGTTCTTTCAGCACTTCGTGACAGGTTTCACGCATAACTTTGGCACGTGGGTCAAAGTTTTTGTAAACACGGTGTCCAAAGCCCATCAGACGGAATGGATCGTTCTTGTCTTTAGCACGTTCAATGAATTCAGGAATGCGGTCAACTGAACCGATTTCTTCTAACATTTGCAAACAGGCTTCGTTAGCGCCGCCGTGTGCAGGGCCCCAAAGAGACGCGATACCCGCTGCGATACACGCAAATGGGTTAGCACCTGAAGAACCGGCTAAACGTACGGTTGAAGTCGATGCATTTTGTTCATGATCCGCATGTAAAATGAAGATCCTGTCCATTGCACGTTCAACGATAGGGTTAACTATGTATTCTTCACATGGCACAGCAAACATCATGCTTAAGAAGTTGCCCGCATAGCTTAAGTCATTACGTGGGTACACGAATGGCTGGCCTGAAGAATACTTGTAGCACATGGCTGCTATCGTAGGCATTTTTGAGACTAAGCGATAAGCGGCGATTTCGCGGTGACGCGGATCGTTAACATCCAGAGAGTCTTGGTAAAATGCAGATAATGCACCCGTCACACCACATAACATGGCCATAGGATGAGCATCACGACGGAAACCTCTAAAGAAGAAGGCTAGCTGCTCGTGAACCATAGTGTGGGTTTTAACTGTATGTACAAACTCAGTATATTGCGCTTTAGTCGGCAGTTCACCGTAAAGCAGCAGATAACACAGGTCTAGGTAATCGGAGTCAACGGCGAGTTGATCGATTGGATAGCCACGGTGTAACAATATACCCAGATCACCATCAATATAGGTAATTGCAGATTCACAGGAGGCAGTCGCAAGAAAACCTGGATCAAAAGTGAAGTAACCTTTGCTGCCAAGTTTACTGATGTCGATTACGTCAAAACCAGCGGTTCCCTGCTTTACTGGCAATTCTATCGAGTCGTTCCCTGGTAATTCTAATTTGGCTTTTAAATCAGCCATACCCCGTTCTCCTTACTTAGTTCTTATCTGTGAGTGCGGCATGTCAAACCGCCATTACTTTACAGCCATTCTAGATCACATTTCAATTTAAATAAGCGTTTTAATTTGTTAGACCATGGTATAAATGCCTTTACTTTCCCATGCGGAACTGGCACTTACAGTAAAAAATCGTCAAAAAAACATAATTTGCATTCTGTGATGTTTGTATTTGACATTTGCCGCGAGTATACTTGCCTCGCCCAATAAGGGCCGCAAACAACGATTATAAAGCACCCTTTGTTTACATGTTAAATGAGTGCGTGCTCAGATAGTTAACTGTTTGTTTAAACTTTGCTTTTGTGTTTACTTTTGCCGTGATTCACATCCCAGTTTAAAGTTTGTACAAAAGCGGTTCACATAACAAAAAAAATGCTCAATGGAGCTGAGTGAGCAGAACGTGAAAAAGCAAAGACCTGTCCATTTAGATCTGCAGACCATTCGCTTTCCTGCAACAGCGATTGTGTCAATTCTTCACCGTGTTTCCGGTGTCATCATGCTGTTCGCAGTTGGCATTCTCATTTGGTTGCTAAATTCATCTTTAGCATCAGCTGAAAGTTTCGCTGGCGTACAATCTCTATTTGATAACTTCGTTTTGAAGTTCATCCTGTGGGGCATTATGACTGCACTGGCGTATCACTTGTTTGGTGGCCTACGTCACTTAGTAATGGATACCGGTCGTTGGGAAGAATTGTCATCGGGTGCCGCATCAGCGAAAGCTGTATTTGCCTTAACGGTAGCCTTTTCAATCATAGCGGGGATTTGGGTATGGTAACCAATGCAGCAAGTTTTGGACGCAGTGGTGTTCATGACTTTATTCTACTACGCGCTAGTGCAGTGATCCTCGCCTGTTACACCATTTTCTTGGTTGGCTTTATTGCATGTAGTTCCCCTCTCACCTACGACGTCTGGCATGGCCTTTTTAGCGCTCTGCCAATGAAAGTGTTTACACTTCTGACGCTGGTTGCATTACTCGTACACGCTTGGATTGGTGTATGGCAAGTGCTGACAGATTACGTCAAGTGCACGTCGTTACGTGGTGTTTTACAGTTCACCTTTGTCGTTACCGTATTTTGTTATTTAGCGGCCGGCATTGTTATTGTGTGGGGTGTCTAAGTGAGTATTCCAGTACGCGAATTTGATGCTGTAGTGATCGGTGCCGGTGGCGCTGGTATGCGTGCAGCGCTGCAGATTTCCAAAGAAGGTAAAAGCTGTGCGCTTTTATCAAAAGTATTTCCAACTCGTTCTCATACCGTATCTGCGCAGGGTGGTATCACTGTTGCGTTAGGTAACGCCCATGAAGATCATTGGGAACAGCATATGTACGATACCGTGAAGGGTTCCGATTTTATCGGTGACCAAGAAGCGATTGAGTTCATGTGTAAAACCGGTCCTGAAGCCGTTATTGAACTTGAGCAAATGGGTTTGCCTTTCTCTCGTTTCGAAAATGGCACGATTTACCAACGTCCATTTGGTGGTCAATCTAAGAACTTTGGCGGCGAGCAGGCTGCACGTACTGCGGCAGCTGCCGACCGTACTGGTCATGCTTTGTTGCACTGTTTATACCAACAAAACGTTAAGCATAAGACGCAAGTCTTCTCAGAATGGTATGCATTAGATCTCGTTAAAAACGATGATGGCGCTGTTGTGGGTTGTACTGCGATTGAAATTGAAACGGGTGATATCGTTTATTTCAAAGCCAAAGCAACGATTCTAGCGACCGGTGGTGCAGGGCGTATTTACGCTTCTACTACTAACGCGCATATCAACACCGGTGACGGTGTCGGTATGGCAATGCGTGCTGGCGTGCAAATGCAAGACATGGAAATGTGGCAATTCCACCCAACTGGCATCGCCGGCGCGGGTGTACTTGTGACTGAAGGTTGTCGTGGTGAAGGCGGTTATCTGCTGAACAAAGACGGCGAGCGCTTTATGGAGCGTTATGCCCCTAACGCGAAAGATTTGGCATCACGCGACGTGGTAGCGCGTTCAATGATGACTGAAATCCGCGAAGGTCGTGGTTTAGACGGTCCATTAGGTCCACACTGTTTACTCAAGCTTGATCACTTAGGTAAAGAAACATTAGAAGCACGTTTACCAGGCGTGTGTGAATTGTCTCGTACCTTTGCCCATATCGATCCGGCCGATGGTCCAATCCCAGTATTACCAACCTGTCACTACATGATGGGCGGTCTGCCAACTAAGGTCAGTGGTCAAGTTATTCGTAAGAATGAAGACGGCACTGAACAAGATGTTATCGGTCTGTTTGCTGTGGGTGAGATTGCCTGTGTATCTGTTCACGGTGCAAACCGCTTAGGTGGTAACTCATTGCTCGATTTAGTGGTCTTTGGCCGCGCAGCGGGTCAGCATTTAGGTAAAGCTTTGGATGAGACTGACGATCCAAAAGACGCAAGCGATGCGGATATTCAAGCATCCCTGGCACGTCTGAATCGTTGGGAAAGCAACAAAGATGGCGAAGATCCAGCGCAAATCCGTAAGGATCTGCAACTGTGTATGCAATTAAACTTCTCTGTATTCCGTCGTGGCGATGCTATGGCTGAAGGGTTAGAGCAGTTGAAAGTGATTCGTGAACGTCTTGCAAATGCTAAATTGTCTGATAACTCTCGTGAATTCAACACTCAACGTATTGAATGTTTAGAGTTAGATAACTTGATGGCAACGGCAATCGCCACGGCTTATGCGGCTAACTTCCGTACCGAAAGTCGCGGTGCTCACTCACGTGAAGATTATTTAGAGCGTGATGATGAGAACTGGTTATGCCACAGCTTATTTGACCCTGTGACTGAAACTATGGATCGTCGTGCAGTGAACATGGCACCTAAGTTACGTGAAGCATTCCCACCGAAGAAACGTACCTACTAGGAGTTGCAAAGATGAAATTGACATTTGCAGTTTATCGCTACAATCCTGACGTAGATACTAAACCGTATATGCAGGATTACAGCTTAGAAGTAGCTGACGGCTCTGACATGATGGTGCTCGATGCACTGATTAAGTTGAAAGAGCAAGATCCGACTCTGTCATTCCGTCGCTCATGCCGTGAAGGTGTGTGTGGTTCTGACGGTGTGAACATGAATGGTAAAAATGGTCTGGCGTGTATTACCCCAATTTCAACCTTCAAAGGCAAGAAATTAGAAATACGCCCATTACCAGGTATGCCAGTTGTTCGTGACTTAGTTGTTGATTTAACTCAGTTCTATAAGCAGTATGAGAAGATCAAGCCTTACCTCATCAATGATGAGAAAGCACCAGCCCGTGAACACTTACAATCACCTGAAGAGCGTGCTCATTTAGATGGTCTGTACGAATGTATCATGTGTGCCTGTTGTTCTACGGCTTGCCCATCATTCTGGTGGAATCCTGATAAGTTTATCGGTCCAAGCGGTCTGCTTCACGCATATCGTTTCTTGATCGACAGTCGCGATACAGCAACAGAAGAACGTTTATCTGAGCTGGACGACGCCTATAGCGTGTTCCGTTGCCACGGCATCATGAACTGCGTTGACGTTTGTCCAAAAGGTCTTAATCCGACTAAAGCAATTGGTCATATTAAGTCCATGCTGTTGAAGCGAGCAGTGTAATGCGAGAACCCGAGCTGAAACCAATAATAATATAGCTCTTGAAGAGTCACTTTCTGGTAGCAGAAGGTGACTCTTTTGCGTATGTAATGGAAGACAACGCGCCGTATATCTGGACATCTAGGGGCGGCAGAAATTATGCGTCGAAGGTAATCTCTACAGACTGCATATTTAATACTATGGCTAAGCACGTGTATAAAGTTTGAAAGGAATAGAAATGCACCAAGGCATCATGAAAGCCTGGCTCGAATCATCTCACTTAAGTGGTGCAAATTCGACCTACGTAGAAGAGATGTATGAAGCCTATCAAGAAGACCCACAGTCAGTCGCTGATGATTGGCGTGCGGTATTTGATAATCTCCCTCCTGTGAACGGTGCCTCTGTTGATGCGCCTGAAGCTGCTCACTCAAAAGTACGTGATTATTTTCGCAGTTTAGCGTTAGAAGGACGCCATAAGAGCTCTGCTCGTGTGACGGATCCTGAACTGGATGCTAAGCAAGTTAAAGTCCTGCAGTTAATTAACGCCCATCGTTTCCGTGGTCATCAAGGTGCTAACCTTGACCCCCTAGAACTGTGGAAACGCGAACCTGTGGCCGATTTAGATCCTGCCTTTCACGGCCTGACTAAAGAAGACATGGATCGTGAGTTTAATACTGGTTCTTTTGCTCATGGTGGCGAAACCATGAAGCTTGCGGATTTGGTAAAAGCACTGAAAGCCACTTATTGTGGTTCTATCGGTGCTGAATATATGCACATTACCGATACCGATGAGAAACGCTGGATCCAACAACGTCTCGAACCTTCCTTAGGTAAAGCTAACTACGATAAAAGTGTTAAGACACGCATTCTTGAAGGCTTAAACGCCGCAGAAGGCATTGAAAAATACTTAGGTGCTAAATTCCCTGGTGCGAAACGTTTCTCGTTAGAAGGCGGCGATGCGTTAGTGCCTATGATGCGCGAAATTATTTATCGTGCAGGTGAAGCGGGTACTAAAGAAATCGTAGTAGGTATGGCTCACCGTGGTCGTCTAAACGTACTGGTTAACGTATTAGGTAAGCGTCCTGCTGAACTGTTTGATGAGTTCGCGGGTAAGCATGCTGATACCCACGGTTCGGGTGACGTTAAGTACCACCAAGGTTTCTCCTCTGATTTCGAAACGCCGGGCGGCAATGTGCATTTAGCACTGGCCTTTAACCCATCGCACCTTGAAATCGTTAACCCTGTGGTCATTGGTTCGGTACGTGCCCGCCAAGACCGTCGCGGTTGTAAGGATGGCTTACAAGTCATGCCTATTACTATTCACGGTGACTCAGCCATTGCGGGTCAAGGGATAGTACAAGAGACATTCAACATGTCTCAAACCCGCGGTTTTAAAGTGGGCGGCAGCATTCGCATCGTAGTGAACAACCAAGTGGGTTTCACTACGTCTAACCATGCGGACGTGCGTTCAACGGAATATTGTACTGACATCGCTAAGATGGTTCAGGCGCCGATTTTCCACGTTAACTCTGACGATCCCGAAGCGGTTGCATTTGTATCGCAGTTAGCCGTTGATTATCGTAACGAGTTCAAACGTGATGTGGTGGTTGAATTAGTCTGTTATCGCCGTCATGGCCATAACGAAGCCGATGAGCCAAGTGCAACTCAACCGCTGATGTATGCCAAGATCAAGAAACACCCAACGCCACGTAAGATTTATGCAGACAAGTTAATCGCTGAAAACGTGATTGCTGCCGATGAGGTGACTGGTCTTATCAATAATTACCGTGACGCATTAGATCAGGGTGATTGTGTGGTGAAAGAATGGCGTCCAATGACGCTGCATTCTGTTGACTGGACACCTTATATTGGTCGTGAGTGGGACGAAGCGTTTGAATCTGCGATGTCGGCAGAACGTTTACAAAACCTTGCGGACAAATTGAGCTACGTTCCTGAAAGCCATCCATTACAATCCCGTGTTGCTAAGATTTATGGCGACCGTGTTGCTATGGCAAAAGGTGAGAAACCACTCGATTGGGGCTTTGCAGAAACCTTGGCTTATGCCTCGATTCTGGAAGACAACAAGCGCGTTCGTATCACAGGTCAAGATTCTGGCCGTGGCACTTTCTTCCATCGTCATGCTGTGTTGCACAATCAAAACGATGGCACGACTTACATGCCACTACGCAACATTGCCGATGAGCAAGGTCCGATTGATATTACTGACTCAGTGTTATCTGAAGCCTCAGTATTGGCATTTGAATACGGCTATGCGACGGCAGAACCTGGCGGCCTGACCATTTGGGAAGCCCAGTTTGGTGACTTTGCCAACTGTGCGCAAGTGGTTATTGATCAGTTCTTGTCATCGGGTGAACAAAAGTGGGGCCGTTTATGTGGTCTGACTATGTTGTTGCCCCATGGTTATGAAGGTCAAGGCCCAGAGCACTCAAGCGCCCGTTTAGAGCGTTTCTTGCAAATGTGTGCTAACCACAACATGCAAGTGTGTGTGCCTTCAACACCTGCACAGGTTTACCATATGTTGCGCCGTCAAGTGGTGCGCCCAATGCGTCGACCACTTATCGTGATGTCGCCTAAATCATTGCTGCGTCATCCATTAGCCGTGTCCAGTTTGGAAGAATTGGCCAGTGGTAGTTTCCAAAATGTGATCGGTGAAATCGATACCTTGGAAGCAAGCAAAGTGGATCGCGTTGTTTTCTGTAGTGGTAAAGTTTACTTCGAACTACTGGAAAAACGTCGTAAAGAAAACATCACTAACGTAGCGTTAATTCGTGTTGAACAGTTATATCCGTTCCCACATGATGAAATGATCGTTGCTTTGGCTGATTACCAACATGTTAAAGATTTTGTTTGGTGTCAGGAAGAGCCACAGAACCAAGGTGCTTGGTACTCGAGTCAACACCATTTCTGGGCCGCGATTCCTGCAGGTGCACAGTTAACTTATGCCGGCCGTGAAGCGTCAGCTGCGCCAGCATGTGGTTACCCTGAGTTGCATACACATCAGCAAGAATCTTTAGTGAACAGTGCCCTGAAACTTACAATCACACTGTAGTAATAGACATTTTATAAAAGGATAGTTTTTCATGAGTATCGAAATCAAGGTACCTGTACTACCAGAATCTGTTGCCGATGCCACGATTGCCACTTGGCATGTGAAAGTGGGCGAGCAAGTTTCTCGTGATCAAAACCTGGTTGATATTGAAACCGATAAAGTGGTTCTTGAAGTGGTTGCGCCAGAAGATGGCCACATTGGCGAGTTTTTGTTTGAAGAAGGCGCCACTGTTTTAGGTGAACAAGTGATCGCTAAGTTCATCGCGGGTGCAGTTTCTGGCCAAGAAGTGACTAAAGCTGAAGCAGAAGCGGCAACGCCAGCAGCTGCGACAAGTGACGAATCTAACGATGCGTTAAGCCCATCAGTACGCCGTTTACTGGCCGAGCACAATGTTGATGCTAGCAAAGTAAAAGGCACGGGTGTGGGTGGTCGTATTACGAAAGAAGACGTTGAAGCTTTTGTTAAGTCTGCCCCTAAAGCAGCGGCGCCAGCAGCACCTGCTGTGGCTCCGTTAGCGGCTGGCCGTAGCGAGAAGCGCGTGCCAATGACACGTCTGCGTAAGACAATCGCTAACCGCTTGTTAGAAGCGAAAAACTCTACCGCTATGCTCACGACATTTAACGAAGTGAACATGAAGCCCATCATGGATATCCGTAAGCAATACCAAGATATCTTTGAAAAGCGCCACGGTATCCGTTTAGGCTTTATGTCTTTCTACATCAAAGCTGTGACAGAAGCACTGAAACGTTTCCCAGAAGTCAACGCGTCTATTGATGGCGATGATATCGTTTATCACAACTACTTCGACATTAGCATCGCAGTATCAACACCACGTGGTCTGGTAACACCAGTGTTACGTGACACAGATACCATGAACTTAGCTGAAATCGAAAAAGCGGTTCGTGATTTAGCCATCAAAGGCCGCGACGGTAAGCTGACTGTGGCAGATATGACTGGCGGTAACTTCACTGTGACTAACGGTGGTGTTTTCGGTTCATTGATGTCTACCCCAATCCTTAACCTGCCACAAAGCGCGATTTTAGGCATGCATGCCATTAAAGACCGCCCAATGGCAGTTAATGGTCAGGTTGAAATCCTGCCCATGATGTACCTAGCACTCTCATATGACCATCGTATTGTTGATGGCCGTGAGTCTGTTGGTTTCTTGGTTGCGATTAAAGACTTCCTAGAAGACCCAACTCGTCTGCTGCTTGATCTGTAAGACAACTCGCTAAGAGTTTGCGCTTAAAGAAATAGCCAGACATACCCTCGTGACTGGCCCAAATGGGCCAGTTGGATTTGATTAGAAGTATACGGATAGATCATCATGAATTTGCATGAGTATCAGGCAAAATCCTTATTTGCCGAATATGGTTTACCAGTGTCAGAAGGTTTTGCATGTGATACAGCCCAAGAAGCTGTAGAAGCGGCAGGCCATATTGGCGGAAATTTATGGGTTGTTAAGTGTCAAGTACACGCAGGCGGCCGCGGTAAAGCGGGTGGCGTTAAAGTCACTGGCGATAAAGAAGAAATCAGAGCCTTTGCCGAACACTGGTTAGGCAAAAATCTGGTGACTTATCAAACTGATGAGAAAGGTCAGCCAGTTGCTAAAATTTTAGTAGAAAGCTGCACTGACATCGCTAACGAACTGTACCTAGGTGCCGTTGTTGACCGCGCGACTCGTCGCGTTGTGTTCATGGCGTCGACTGAAGGTGGTGTTGAAATTGAGAAAGTGGCAGAAGAAACGCCAGAACTCATCCACACTGCAATCATCGATCCTTTGACTGGCCCACAAGGTTATCAAGCTCGCGATCTTGGCTTCAAGTTAGGTTTAAACCCAACGCAAATGAAGCAGTTCACTAAGATCTTTATGGGTCTGGCGACTATGTTCGTTGATCATGATTTCGCACTATTAGAAATCAACCCACTGGTTATTACCACTGAAGGCAACCTACACTGCCTAGATGGTAAAATCGGTATCGACGGTAACGCACTGTTCCGTCAACCAAAAATCAAAGGCATGCACGATCCATCACAGGATGACGCGCGTGAAGCTCACGCGGCTAAGTTCGAACTGAACTACGTAGCATTAGACGGTAACGTTGGCTGTATGGTGAACGGTGCTGGTCTGGCTATGGGTACTATGGATATCGTTAACTTGCACGGTGGCAAGCCAGCGAACTTCCTAGACGTAGGCGGCGGCGCGACTAAAGAACGTGTAGCAGAAGCTTTCAAAATCATTCTGTCTGACAGCAATGTGAAAGCGGTTCTGGTTAACATTTTCGGCGGTATCGTACGTTGTGACATGATCGCAGAAGGTATTATCGGCGCCGTTAAAGAAGTGGGCGTTAAAGTACCTGTTGTGGTTCGTTTAGAAGGTACTAACGCTGAACTTGGCCGTGAAGTATTAGCTAAATCAGGTCTTGATATCATTGCAGCTACCAGTCTGACTGACGCGGCTGAGCAAGTAGTTAAAGCTGCGGAGGGCAAATAATGTCTGTCTTAATCAATAAAGATACCAAGGTAATTTGCCAAGGTTTCACTGGCGGTCAAGGTACATTCCACTCACAACAAGCTATCGATTACGGTACGCAAATGGTGGGTGGTGTGTCTCCTGGTAAAGGCGGTCAAACTCACTTAGGTCTACCAGTGTTTAACACGGTAAAAGATGCTGTTGCTGCTACTGGCGCGACTGCTTCTGTGATCTATGTACCGGCACCATTTTGTAAAGACGCCATCCTTGAAGCTATCGACGGTGGCATTGAGCTTATCGTTTGTATCACTGAAGGCATTCCTACACTGGACATGCTGCAAGTTAAAGTGAAGCTTGAAGAAACTGGCGTTCGCATGATCGGCCCTAACTGCCCAGGTGTTATCACCCCAGGTGAATGTAAGATCGGCATCATGCCAGGTCACATCCACTTAAAAGGTAAAGTGGGTATCGTTTCTCGTTCAGGTACTCTGACCTATGAAGCGGTTAAGCAAACGACTGATGAAGGTTTCGGCCAATCTACTTGCGTAGGTATCGGTGGTGACCCAATTCCAGGTACTAACTTCATCGACGTATTGGAAATGTTCCAAAACGATCCACAGACTGAAGCGATTGTAATGATCGGTGAAATCGGTGGTAACGCTGAAGAAGATGCGGCTGCTTACATCAAAGCACACGTAACTAAGCCTGTTGTGTCTTACATTGCCGGTGTAACTGCACCTGCTGGTAAGCGTATGGGCCACGCTGGCGCGATTATCGCTGGCGGTAAAGGTACTGCAGAAGACAAATTTGCTGCATTAGAAGCAGCTGGCGTGACAACTGTCCGCTCGCTAGCTGATATCGGCAAAGCGCTGCGTACTCGTACTGGTTGGTAGGCTAAACCGTTCGATACTAAAAGGCGCCTAAGGCGCCTTTTTTATTGGCTGTATAAGACAGGAATGGGATTGAGCTAACACCATGAAGACTAGATATTTTTTCTTCTACGGGTTAGATTGATGCTTCTCTACTCAGCAGTCGCCTGCGCCATGGGCGAGCATAGCGTGATGAGAGCCATTAACCATGAGCTAAGTGCTTATGGCTTCAGTGCTGTTTCTGCAAAATATCTTGAATTCAAATTTTTATCACACGGTTGCAGCCTATCGCTGCGAGCGTATTTGTATTATGGGGCTTACCGCATTGGGGGAGGGTAAGCCACTGAGTCGATGTTAGCCTGAGTCACGGCTTGAACATCACGTTTCTTTACGAGGGAAAGACTGTGAAAACACCTAAAATCATTATTTCGGAAATCGATTTAGAAAGACTAGAGCGATTATTGGAGTCACTGCCGGCAAATGCGTTTCCGGGCAAAGCGGCATTGGAGGCTGAATTAGAGAGGGCCGATATCGTGCCTGCATCTCAGATGCCAGCAAATGTGGTGACCATGAATTCGGAAGTGAAGTTTAGCGTTTCATCCAGTAATGAAACCTTCTGTTTACGTTTAGTGTATCCAAAAGACATCAATGGCGCGGGCACGATTTCTATTTTGGCGCCGGTGGGGAGTGCATTATTAGGGTTGTCTCAAGGCGATGAGATTGAATGGCCAGGCCCTGGTGGTTCTATGGTAAAAGTGCGTATTGAAGAAATCCTGTATCAGCCTGAGCGCAGTGGTGATTACCACCGTTAAGCTTAAGGTTCTGGCGTAGTGTCGTTGACGTTACGCCAATAGTAACCATTTATCGATAGGCTGATGTATTAAGCGATCCATTTTTGAAGGAGTAAAGATGATAACCCAAACTGAACGATTAATTATTCGGCCATTTACTGAGCAAGATTGTGAAGCCCTGTATTTGATGAACAGTAATCCGGCGATGCTGAAATACATTCCCACTGCTGCTTTTACGTCTCGTGAGCAGGCGGTTGAGTTATTTCACCAGGTGATCCAAACCGATTATCAGCAACATGGTTTTGGTCGCTGGGCGGTAGAGCATAAAGCCGATAAACGTGTGATCGGTTTTTGTGGCCCGAAATTCATTGCAGAATTTAATGAAGTCGAACTGGGTTATCGTTATTTCCCTGAGTATTGGGGCACAGGGATTGGCACTGAGGCCGCATCTGCTGCATTAGCCGAATTTAAGCGTTTTGGCATAGAGCAGACAATTGCACTTATCTTAGAAGGGAATCTCGGCTCCGAAGGCGTGGCTAAGCGCGTAGGCATGCACTGGCGCGAGCAAAATGAGTTTATGGGCCATAAAGTGAATATCTACGCCAAGCTATTATAACGATTTGCCGATTAACATCATCCAATAAAAAAACCAGCCTAAAGCTGGTTTTTTGTGTCTCGGCGATGAAAGCTGAAGTCGACTAAGCGTCGTTATGCTCACAGGTATCATTGGTGCAAGTGCCGTACAAATATAAGCTGTGATTCGTCAGCTTAATGTTGTGTTTCATGGCAATTTCATCTTGACGACGTTCGATAACTTCATCTGAAAACTCAATCACTTTGCCACACGACAGGCAAACTAAGTGATCATGGTGATGCTGAGTTGAGAGTTCGAAAACAGCTTTACCGCTTTCAAAATGGTGACGACTGACAATGCCAGCATCATCAAATTGGTTTAACACACGGTAGACGGTGGCTAGACCAATTTCTTCACCCAAATCCAGCAGCTTCTTGTACAAATCTTCTGCACTGATATGTTGGTTTTCAGGTCCTTGCATCAGTTCTAGGATCTTGACTCGTGGCAGGGTAATTTTCAAACCCGCTTTTTTTAGCGCTTGATTTCCATCTGTCATTGCTAATCTCTTGATTGCAGAACCAATAGGTTCATCCGTGGATAGTGTTTGCCATTATAGGGGCTCAGGTTGAAAACTTAAACCTTTGTTCTGGCTTTATAGCGCGATATGCAGATAAATTGTGTCAATAGGCGTTAAATCACAATATTTTGCGGCAATTCAAGCATAGTTTTTGTATGGTTATACCAAGGAATAATATTCACGGCTGCCAAAGTCAGTAAGAATAATTCAAATAAATAAAATAATAAGGAATCGGCATGTACCAGCAAATTGTGGTGTTAACCGGCGCGGGGATCTCTGCGGAATCGGGATTACGCACCTTTCGCGATCAAGATGGTTTGTGGGAAGAACATCATATTGAAGACGTTGCCACACCTGAAGGGTATGAACGTGATGCTGAACTTGTGGAACGCTTTTACAATAGTCGTTGGCAGCAATTGCACAGTGGTACGGTTGAGCCCAATGCCGCGCACCTTGCCTTGGCAAAGTTAGAGGCAGAATTTCAAGGCCAGTTATTGGTCGTGACCCAGAATATTGATGATCTGCATGAGCGTGCGGGTTCACGTCGATTGCTGCACATGCATGGCGAACTATCCAAAGGCCGTTGTCCGCGTTCGCGTCAGACTTTTATTTTACGTGAGCCTTTTGGTGCCGATAACTGTTGTACCTGCTGTATTCCTGCCCAGCGTTTGCGCCCCCATGTGGTGTGGTTCGGTGAAATGCCCTTAGGGATGGATCGAATTCACGATGCGCTCGATAACTGCGACTTGTTTATTGCCATTGGCACCTCTGGTACTGTTTATCCTGCCGCAGGCTTTGTCGATACCGCTAATCATCACGGAGCGCAAACGGTTGAAGTGAATATGATGGCACCCGATAGACACAGTCAGTTTCAATATCACCTCACAGGAAAAGCGGGGGAGTTAGTGCCTCAGTTGGTTGATACCATTTTAGCGGGTCGAGTGATTGGCAGTGAGTCGAACGCATGAGCGAAAAAGTTGCGATTATAATGCGTGGCTTACCGGGCAGTGGTAAGTCACATTGGGTTGAAACTTACATTCTTTCCCTTCCTTTAGAAAAAGCCATTGGCGTGCGGCAACGTGGCGTATTTTCGACCGATAGTTTTTTCTACCATGAAGATGAATACCGTTTCGATGCCAAGAAATTACCTGAGTTTCATCAATGTAATTTGACTGGGTTTATTCAGGCACTTTCTTCAAGTGAGCCCGTGGTGATTTGTGACAATACCAATCTGTGCCACTGGGAATACATGGCCTATGAAGCGGCGGCAAAAGCCTTAGGTTATCAAGTTAGAATTGTGCTTGTGGGTGAACCAAGCCGTCTGGCTCATCAGCAGGAATGCGCGAAACGTAATCGCCACGGCGTTCCTTTGGCACAAATTCAGCGGATGGCGAAGGTATTTGAAGATTTTTAATTTCAGGTACTTACTTATATTGAGTGTTGTGATCTGTAGCAATCAATTTTAGGTATAGGTCCCGCGGTGTTTTCGCCCTGTCATAAGTCTGTTGTACTCTGTTTCAACGTTCTGCTTTGTCTATGTCGATGTCTATGTGCATTTGTATGGCTCGTACATTCGCCTTATCTATTTGACTGTGCACTTTAAGCTTGATCCCAAAGACAGTTTATCCACATAAGTCTGCGTATAATGCGCTAACTTGCGTGGCATTGAAGGGTCAATGCAAGATTGCAGCTGGCTTGATCGAGACCATTGAGCACAAGCGGACGTTTATCAGAGGGAAGAGCCATGCTCATTAAAATTTTACTAACAGTCTTAGTCATTGCTGGCGCTTGGTTTTTACTGGTGAAACGCAAGCGTCAGATTGAACCTCAGGCTGTTAATCTCAGTTCAAAGCGTTTTAGTGAACCGCTGTGGCGCCGATACCTGTTGACGGGTGTGTTTGTAGTGATTGGATTTAGCCTGCTGAGTTACAGTGTTTGGTATTGGCGCGATCAGCATAGAATTGTCACTGTGAGAATTGTGTCACCGAATGCCGACAATAACGGCGAGTATCGTGTGCGAAAAGGGGATATCTCAGACTCGAAAATGGTCACTATCGATGGCATCCATATTCGCTTTTCGACCCAAGAACGGTTGGCTATTATCGAAACCGATTAAGGCATATTTATTTTACTAAATTACCTTGCACGCCTTTTCATTGCCAACTTATGCGGTAAACTAGCGACAATTTTTTAGCCTGCACTTAAGTGGAATCGTTAACTTAAGTTTTTTTTCAGGAGGACAAATGATTACTGCTTATGTCTATGATAATCGTCACCTTACTGTGACAGAGCTCGGCATACTGGACAGTATTCCCGCATCGACCATTTGGTTAGATCTGTATAAACCCGATGATGAGGAGCGAGAGTGGTTAAGTCATTTTTCTGTTGAAGAAGTGCCTGACGAAGAAGATATCAATGAAATTGAGGCCTCAGCACGTTTTTATCAAAACAGTGACGGCTTGCATATTAATTCGTTATTCCCACAGCGTGTCGGCCAAGATGTGCGCGGCGTTAACGTTTCCTTCAACCTTCGTAGCAATTTTTTACTGACAATTCGTGAAGAAGACGTAGGTCTTATCCGTTTGCTGCGTAACTATTTGCGTTTAGGGCGGTTAGAAGTATCGACACCGCAGGAATTGTTTCTCGAATTATTTAATCTGAAAGTGGATTATTTATCTGACTTAATTGAAGACGTTTACACTGTACTTGAAAATGTCGGTGAGCAAGTATTTGATAACGACGAACTTGACGATGTATTTAAACTCATCACTCTGCAAGAAGACTCTAATGGTAAAATCCGATTAAGTTTGCTCGATACTCAGCGCTCACTGCGTTATATGCAGCGTTATTATCGTGGCCAGTTATCCGATGAACATTTAAAGGACTTGCGGGAAATGTTGTCGGATATCGAGTCGCTGATGCCCCACAGTCAGTTTATTTTCGATAAGTTAAACTTTCTGCTCGATGCGGCCATGGGTTTCAGTGGTCTGCAACAGAACAAAATCATCAAAATCTTCTCGGTTGCCGCTGTGGTGTTTCTACCACCGACCTTGATTGCCAGTAGTTATGGGATGAACTTTACCAGCATGCCTGAGCTTGAGTGGCAATACGGTTACCCTATGGCGATTGTGATGATGTTAGCCAGTGCCGCAGGTACTTACTTCTTCTTTAAACGTAAGCATTGGTTATAAGTCTGGCGCTAGCTGTGTTGATTTCTCGAATTAAAAATAAGGGTCGAATGCAATATTCGACCCTTATTTTTATCACTTTTATTTAATCATGTTCATTCAATGACTTTTATTCAATGAGTGAAGCTCGTTAGACATAATCGTTAAGCCAGTTTCTTAATCAACTACTTACGACTATCGCCGCCAAAGTAGTAACTCACTCGCTCGCGCGGATTTAGATACTCGTGGACTTTTTCAGGAAGTGCCGCAGGTGGTAAGCAGCGCACTATGCTGATCCCTTCAATCTCTAAATCAACGATAGGCGCTTGGTCTTTAGGAACTAACGCATCGTAAACCAATATCTTAGGGCATAGCAGTTTAGTTAAGTTAACCGACATCACCATGGCATATTGACCGCTGGATAATTCCACTACACTGCCTGGGGGATAAATGCCCAGCATCTTGATCATCTTGCCAATATACTCTTGATTTAGCTTAGTTTTGTATTGCTTATACAAATGCCCCAGTGCGGCGTAGGGCATTCTGGCTTTGCCCTGTTGGCTTGGGTAACACAAGGAGTCATATTCGTTCACTACCGCAATCAGTTGCGATACCTTATCGAGAGCCTCTTCCTTTAGGCCTTTGGGATAACCACTGCCATCGAGAAACTCGTGGTGATTGGTGATTGCAGGTAAGGCTGCTTGGGGAAAATTATCGGCTAATTTGAGCAGTTCAATCCCAAGTAATGGATGCTGCTTGATAAAATTAAGCTCTGGTGCTGACCAAGGTGTCGATTTTTTTAGAATTTGTGGTGGAATTTTTAATTTACCCACGTCGTGGAACAGGGCACTGAGACCGACCGTTTCGATTTCACTTCTATCCCATTCCATTTCTTTGGCGATCAGCATAGAGAGGATCGCAACATTCAAGGAGTGGTAGTAAATGCTTTCATCCTGCTTAGCATCACTCATCAAATGCAGCACTAAGTTATCTGAGTTGAGCAGCTGTTCGACTATGGTGTGCACCAAATCTTTGGCGTCATCGACCGCATTTAAGGGGCGATTACGTAGCTTAGAGATGAGGCTGCGCATCATGGCTACTGAGCGGGTAAAATTTTGCTCAGTTTTATTAATGTCACGGCGTAATTTTTTTTGTACTTCGATTTGCTCAGCCTTGTATTGATCCATGTCGTTTTTAAGCACATTGATTTCAGCACTTGGCGGCAATTTGATAGGGTTGACCGCATCAGCATGTATCGGGGCGACGTCGCTGCGTTCTAAATCGACGATGACATGTTCGATGCCCAGATTTTTAATCAACTCGATTTGCGCAGCTTGTTTAATATGAAAGCTACTGAATAAAAAGGGATGATCTTTCCAAGCCACGGGCAAACGCACAAAGTTGCCGACTTGAAGTTGATGGACTGAAACTTTACAGCTTTTTTTCATATTCTTGTTATCGTGAAGCGTAATGTGGGTTATTTTATCTCAATGATGCTGCTTTACAATTACTTAACTAACATGTCAGCATAGTAAGCCTAGTAAGTTGCCACTCCATTGAGGAAGTATGGACTTTATTGAAGTATACCCTAATGCGTTGCCGAATGACTTGTGTGACCGTCTCATTCTGGCATTTGAGCAACATGCTGGCGTTGTTGATGGACACACGGGCAATGGCGTCGATCTGGAGAAGAAGATCAGCCGCGATTTGACCTTAGATAGTTTCGTCGACCTGCAGCCTATCAGAAACGAACTCTTAGGTTATACCTTAAAGGGCGCGGTAGATTATTTCACAAAGTATTCAATGGCATTAATGGGTGCGGTTGCTGTGTCAGTGAGTGATGAGCAGGGCCAACCAGTGACGCTAACTCCGACTAATTTTGCGACGCTGGGTGCGCCTAGGGCCGATGGCTTAGTGAAGTATTTGTATCGCAGTGGCAGTATTAATATTCAAAAGTATCAGCAAAATAAAGGCGGTTATCCCCATTGGCATTCGGAGCAATTCCCGCAGAATGGCCACAATGAAGCTCTGCATCGCGTCGTGCTCTATATGTTTTATTTAAATGATGTGGAAGAGGGCGGCGAAACCGAATTTTATTATCAACAGCGTAAAATCTCCCCCAAAAAAGGCACTATGGTGATAGCGCCTGCGGGATTCACTCATACGCATAGGGGCAATAAACCCGTGAGTGGTGACAAATACATTGCTACCTCTTGGATCATGTTCAATCGAGCTGAGCAGTTATACGCTGTGATTGCCTGATAAAGTTCACTATTTACACATAGTTACACATCCTTGTTTTAACTATTCGTATTTAGCCTTTGTTGTGAGCTATCCCTGTCCTTAAACAGGGATACGGATCCTAAAGAGTGCACCTTCTAAGCGGCTTTCCTCAATTTTTAAACTACCACCGTAGCTGTGAACGATTTCATCACAGACGGCTAATCCGATACCTTGTCCTGGTGACTGGGTATCGGCCCGCACACCGCGTTGGATAATCTTCTGTCTAAGGCTTTCTTCGACACCTGGGCCATCATCTTCGACGATAAGTTCAAACTCACCTTGTGAATTAATCTCAGCCGATACATGCACTTGGCTGATACATAAGCGGAAAGCGTTTTCCATCAGGTTGCCACACAGCTCCATCAAGTCGCCCTTGTTGCCGGGAAACATTAAGGAAGGGGAAATGCTCGCTGAGAACTGCACTTGCTTATCGCGGTAAATCTTAAATAGCATTTGCGCTAATTGATCGACTAAGGGCGCAATCACAGTCTGTTCTTGCTTCAGGCCTTGGCGGCCTAACATGGCGCGTTTTAATTGATATTTGACCAGCTGATCCATCTGGCTGACTTGTTCCATGATTTTTTCGCTCGCCGATTGTTTACTCAAACTGGCGTCATCTGTGATGGCATGCACAGCGGCTAAGCGGGTCTTAAGGCTGTGTGCTAAGTCATTCATGGCATTTTGATAGCGCTGTTGTTGGGCGCTCGATTGTTGCAGCATTTGGTTGAGTGCTTGAGTTACGCCTTCGAGTTCAACAGGATAACCCTCAGAAAGTGATTTACTCTTACCTTGGTTAATCGATTGCAGTTCATTCTGCATCCGTACTAAGGGGCGCATTCCCCAATAGGCGGCGCTGACCAATAGAATTAACGCTAAGGCTAATACCATGGCGAGTCGAATATAAGTGCGTTTACTGAACTTACTGTATTCCTGCTCGAGCTTGGCGGCATCTTTGAGGACGAGCAGGTTGTAATGTACGCTAGCAATTTCCACCGCGAGCAAATAGACGAAGTAACCTCTGTCATCGGCCATAGTAAGATAATAGGGCGGTGAGTCGTTGCGAATTTCGTTAAAACGCTCGCAAGTATCAAATAAGCCACGGTCTACCGCGAGGGATGAAGTCCAAACCTGTTTGAATTTTTCATCACAACTCGCAATCACATAGCGTTCTTGCTTATTATTTTCCTCTAGCCACGCACTGGTATCTGGGATGAGATCGTGCTCCCGTAATTCGGCGGCGACTTGGGGGATTTCGGCAATGAGTTGTGCGGTTTCTTCGTTATAACTATTCTGCGCATGCAGGATATTGACCATCCATGCGAGCCCAAAACCCACTAAGGCAATAATCGATAGTGAGGTGAGAAACATCCGCGTCAGCAGACGTTTCTTAAATTTTAATCTTAATTGCATGGCAGGTTAAATTTATATCCTTGGCCGCGAATGGTGACGATGGGATTATCAATGCCATCGCGGGTCAGTTTTTTGCGCAGCCGGCTGACCATGACTTCAATGGTGTTTGGATCGCCTTCTTTATCGCCATATATCACATCGAGCAAACGTTGTTTGGCAACTACCTCGTGGCAATGACGCATTAAATATTCGAGGATTAAATATTCAAAGGCCGTGACTTCCATGATTTCATCACTCAAGGTGACTTGTTTGGCGGCGAGATCGAGCTTCAATTCCCCACTGCAAATTACCGGTTTAACAAAGCCTGCACTGCGGCGTACTAAGGCATCTAACCTAGCGACGAGTTCTTCTTTTTGAAAGGGCTTAACTAAATAGTCATCGGCTCCGGCATTTAGGCCTTCGACCTTATCCTGCCAATTGACACGTGCGGTGAGGATTAATATCGGCGCTTTAAGATCGGCTTCTCTGAGTTGTTCAATTAAGCTAATGCCATCTTGGTCGGGTAATCCTAAATCGACAATTGCGACATCGATCGGGTAATTTGTGGCCTGATAGAAACCTTCTTTGGCTGTGAGCGCCACTTGAACTTGATTGCCGAGATCGCTTAATTGCACTTTTAAGTGGTGGGATAAAATAGGATCGTCTTCAACAACCAAAATTCTCATAATATACATGCCTTAATGTGGATGATCTAAGCCTTAGCAAAGCAGTCTACGCAAAATCACACTGGTAACCAAATAGAGTCTTAGCATATCTTAGTCGAACTTAACCTTTGCTGACCGAGCGGAACGTGTGGTCAAAATAAGAACTTATTTATTGTTGAATAAGAAAGTATCACCGCAAAAAGTATTAGCGTATCGGTGAATTCCCCCAAGGAGACTTTTGTTTTCTGATCCGCAAAATGCCGTTACCACAGATAATTGCACCTAAGGTAAATAGCATCACCGCCATCATAATAAAAGATAATCTCAACCAAGGCGCTTCTTGCGCTAAACGCATTTGTATCGCTTCAATCGTGGTGACACCCCAGACGGTAAAGACACTCACAAATAATAGAACTTGTAATAAACGCAGTAAATAAACCGAATTAAAGCATAAAGCTAAGGGGGCTATTGCAAAGGGGATAGCAAAGTTGATTTGTTCATAACGTACGAAGTGGGCACACAATAGCCAGCACGCTATCAGGATCCAAAGACTTCTCCACCACATTTGTTCAACTCCAATTAACGTATCAAAATAGTAAACATAATGTATCTAAAAACAAACTTCCGTACTATTGGCATGTTCACATTTTACTAATTTTAGAAAAATGAATTGGCATCATTAATGTAAACAAACAGCGCAGGTTTAAGTGTGAACAAAAAATATAAATAAAAACGCCCAACACAGAGGCTGGGCGTGATGGGTATTTAACTAAGGCTAGTTAGATTTATCTGAATGATGAACTTGCTCATCAAAACTTCTAGCAGCCTTACCCGCTTGTGTGTTGTTAAACACTTGCTCGTTAAATTCACCTTCAGATTTCGCAATAATCACTGTTGCGACACAGTCGCCCGTCACGTTAACTGCGGTACGTACCATGTCGAGTAGGCGATCAACACCGATAATCAATGCAATACCTTCAACCGGTAATCCAACTTGATTCAATACCATGGCCAGCATGATAAGTCCAACACCCGGAACGCCAGCTGTACCAATGGATGCCAATGTTGCTGTCACAACAACAGCGGCATAATCGGTGAGCGAGAGTTCAATGCCAAAAACCTGGGCGATAAATACAGTGGCCACACCTTGCATAATTGCAGTGCCATCCATATTAATGGTCGCACCTAAGGGGAGCGTGAAGGCAGCAATCTTATTATCGACACCTAATCTATGCTCAGAGGCTTCTATGGTAATAGGTAAAGTGGCATTTGAACTTGCTGTTGAGAAGGCAAACAATTGCACATCGCGCATTTTACGAATAAATATTAATGGATTGAGGCCTGAGAAGAGTTTTAGAAGTGTCGGGTAAACAATAAATGCATGGACCAGTAATACACCGAGAACCACGAAGAAATATTTAACTACGCTACCAAAGGTTTCTAAACCGAGCGTTAATGCTAATTTTGCCATCAGCGCAAACACACCATAAGGTGCCAATTGCATAATCAGTGTCACGACGCGCATGATGACTTCATTTAAATCTTCAAACAAAGCCGCAACTCGTTTACCTCGCTCACCAATATGGGCAATAGCAAAGCCAAAAATAACCGCAAAAATAATGATTTGCAGCATATTTCCTTCACTCAATGCCTGCATCGGATTGGTGGGGACTATATTGATAATCACGCTTGAAAGACTGGGCGCTTCTTTGGCAATGTATTCCATTTTTTCTGAAGCGAGTGAAGCGTTCCCAGGATGTATAAGTACGGCACTGACAATCGCAACTACGAGAGCAATTGCGGTGGTGAATAAATAGAAAGCAAGGGTTTTGCCCCCTAAACGGCCTAATTTTGAAGGCTCACTCAGTGAGCAAGTGCCACAAACTAATGAAATAAAGACTAAAGGAACAACTAACATTTTTAAGCTGGAGATGAAAATGGTACCGATAACATGTAAAAAACCTTCGGTAATATAGTCTTTTACGATATCGCTTTCTGGAAAGGCATTGCGGAGTATGAGACCTAAGACAATACCTGTTCCCATACCGATCAGAATTTTACTTGTAAGGCCGAGTTTATTTTTTATCGAAATTGCCATGGGGAGTCCTGTGTGTTTTTTATACATTCTATTTTTTGGCGCTCACAAGACTAGCAAGAAAACGGCGAAGATGAAATGACAAATAGCGTTAAAGTATTTGTGTTATTTGTGAAATAAAATAAGGTTGTAGCGAGTAAAATTGGTGAAAATTGTGTAATGTTAGCCTATAAGTAATAAGCGTCTAGCTTAAGTATCATCATCAGAGTAACAGGGAGCCTGACAATGAAGTCAGCGTATAAGGTTTTTCTCGCAGGGTTTTGTTCAGTTTTATTATTAGCATGTGGTGGTGGAGGCAGCATCTCCGATGATGGTGGGACAACGCCGACGCCAAGTGTCGTGACTGTCACTCTTAGTCTTTCTAATGCAGATATTTCTGCTTTAGCACCTGCAACAGTATCAGCTAAAGTTATTGATTCTAAATTAGGTGCTTTGGCTGGTGAACTCGTTACCTTTACTCTTAGTAATTCTAATATAGGGTCTTTTGATCCTAGTGCAGCAACTGCATTAACAAATAATGAGGGTGTTGCGACTATTATTCTGAATACTGCGACTATTGCTGGGGCTGGCACAGTTACAGGTAAAGTTGACACAGGAGAATCCGGTAAAATTGGTTTTGTCATGAAAGGCGATGGTGGCGAAGCTGGTGGTGGGGCGCAAGTTAATTTAGCCTTAACTGATACTACAGGTTTACCTATTCAAACTATCACATCCTTAAATCCAGGTAAGTTAACTGCTACTATCACTGGTATTAATAAACCCACGATAGTGACCTTTGACAATGATATTGGGGACCTTCCTATCAAAACTGCGGTAACAAATAGTCAGGGGACTGCAAGTGTTGATATTTATGCTGGTAATACTTTAGGTGCTGGAACCATTGTTGCCTCATTAGCAAGTGGCGAGAAAGGTAGTACAGTCGTGGTTGTTGGTGCTACAAATGTAGTCATGGGGAGTGGAAGTCCTTTTATCGCTGGTAAAGCAAGTGTTAGTACTAGTGATTTAACCGCAGGTGGTACCGCGACTATTTCTGTCGTTATTCAGGACGATCAAGGTAAGCCTTTTACCCAACCTGTTGATGTTAAGTTTTCCTCGGCCTGTTCAACTAAATCATCACCAGAAGCAATAATAAGTTCACCCGTACCCTCTGTGAATGGTGTTGCTACAACCACTTATCTTGCAAAGGGCTGTGTTGGAGATGATCCTATTAATGTCACTGCTAACGCAGGTGGATTAAATCTTTCTGCTACGGGCACGATTAAAGTACTTCCTGCTAACGTGGGAAGCATTATATTCATGACAGCTACACCGCAAAATATCGCTATTCTAGGAACAGGCGGCTCAGAATCTTCCGAAGTTAAATTCAAGGTACTTGACACGAATAGTAATCCGGTGAGTAACCAGTTAGTAAACTTTAGTTTAAACACTACGACTGGAGGCATAGTGCTTGACCCATCTAGTGCGACGACTAACAATCAAGGTATTGTTCAGACTGTGGTTAGAACTGGTACTGTTGCGACTTCGGTGAGGGTAACAGGTACAATAGCAGGCTCTTCGCCAGTTATTTCTAGTCAATCAAGCCAGCTTATCATTTCTACAGGTATACCTGATCAAGACAGTTTTTCGCTTTCAGCAACTCTCTTGAATGCTGAAGGATGGGACGTTGATGGGACTAAAGTCACTGTTACCGCACGCTTGGCTGACGCTTTCAATAACCCTGTACCTGATGGAACAACAGTTTCTTTTACCACGGAAGGTGGTTCAATTGAAGATGCCTGTCAGACAGTTAAAGGTACTTGTAGTGTTGCTTGGACAAGTCAGTTAGCAAAGCCAGAAGGACAGTCTCTTATTGATTCTACAGGAGCATTAATTCGTAACCCTATTGCAACTCTCGCATCTAACTTAGGCAATTACTATGGCCAAAAATATGGTGGTAGAGCGACAATAACTGCAACAGCGATTGGTGAAGAGTCCTTTCCAGATCTAAATGGTAACGGCCGTTTTGACTCTTCTGAAGTAACAGCTTTTTTGACTCAAAAAGATGTTAGTGGCAAGTCATTTGATTTAGATGATGCTTTTAATGATTACAACGAAGATGGCCTTTTTAATCCTCAACAAGCAGGTGGACAACTTGGTGGGGAATTGGAAGAGTTAATAGATTTTAATTCGAATGGTGTTTTTGATGTAAAAGATAGCAAATATAACGGTGTACTCTGCTCTGAGCCGGCACATGCTGCTTGTGCTGATGGTATTACAGATTCAAAATCACTCTATGTGAGAGGCAGTTTAGTCATTGTTATGTCAGGTAGTACTGCCTATGCGACACCTGTTGCTGACGTGTTGATCGACGATAGTTACAGTATAAGCAAAGATCAAAGTATTGATATAATCGGTAAAGATGCCGCTACTGTTTATTTTACAATATCTGATTTACACAACCAACAAATGCCTGCAGGCAGTATTGTTAGATTTAAAGCGAGTGCTGGTTCTGTTGCTAGTAGTGCTCAATATACATGGCCAAGTAGTAACTATAATGCAGGGCGTGAGTTTAGTGTGACACTGAAAGGTGAAGAGGAACCTAACACTGGTACTTTTATTGCTGAGGTTGAAACCCCTAGTGGACTAGTGACTCAGGTGCTTTCTATTCCGATTAGAATTAAATAAATCTGGAATTTATTTAGAAATAGAAAGAGCACCTAAGGTGCTTTTTCTATTTTAGGTATGTCAATGCTTTATTATGACGAAATGCTAAAAACTAGGAGTTAATTTCTTAACGCTGGAACTGATAAACGCTGCCTAGTTTCATGACCTGTGTCAGTTCATCCAGAGCTGTTCGAGATTCGATGATTAGCTGAGGGTCAGCAAGATCTAGGGTGGTTAATCTGTCACGGTAATGTTTGTCTACCCAAAGGTTTAAACGCGCAAATAAGGCATCATTCATTAATGTGTGTTGATTTACTGCCGCGACTTCCATCTCATTCATCGCAACACGTAAACGCAGGCAGGCGGGACCGCCGCCGTTTTGCATACTTTGTTTTACGTCGAAGTAAAGCACTTGCTTAATGGGGGTGTTTAGTGTCAGTAGTTCATTCAAATAGGCAAATACGGCGGGATTTTCTTGGCAATCAGTTGGGGCAACAATGACCATTTCACCAGAGGGAAGCGTAATAATCTGGGTATTGAATAAATAGCTTTTGACTGCGTCGTTAATCGCCACTTTGGCGGTGGGCACTTCAATGAAATACAGTTCGGTATTGAGCTTACGTTTAATTTCATCAATTTTATGTTGGGTATTTAAGAAGGCTTGTTCATGATAGAACAGCACATTCTGGTTACCGACTGCGATAACATCGTTATGGAATACGCCTTGATCAATGACATCAGGATTCTGCTGGATGAAGACGCAATTATCCTCTTCCAGCTGATGTAAGCGTGCCACTGCCATCGATGCCTCTAAGGTTTGTCTTGCTGGATACTTTTGCGGTTTAGGGGCATTGGGATTGGTGGCTTCTTGTCCATAAACGAACAATTCTACACCGGCATGGCCGTACTCGATACATAGCCTAGTGTGGTTCGCCGCACCTTCATCACCGAAGCTATTATGCTCAGGTAAGTGACTATGGTGATGAAAATAGTGGGGATCACTGAAAGTTGCTGTTAATATGCGCCCCGTTGTGAGGGGCTCGATGCTGCGATGCAGTTTATCGACTAAATTTGCTGGGGTGAAATGCAGTTTGCCGTCACGCGTATCTGCACTTGGTGAGACAGTTGCGGCATTGGCAGTCCACATACTGGATGCACTGCAGCAGGCATTAAGCAGCATAGGCGCTTCTTTCGCAGCCTGTTTTAATACATTGGCGTCAGAGCCGGAAAATCCAATTCGGCGCAATGTGTAGAGGTCTGGACGCTCCTGAGGGGCTAACATGCCTTGAACCATGCCCATATCGGCAAGTGCTTTGGCTTTTTGGAGTCCTTGTTTCGCAGCAGCTTTGGGGTTGGAAACTAAGGCGGCATTGCTGAGAGAGGCGACATTGCCAAAAGACAACCCTGCGTAATTGTGTGTTGGTCCAACGAGTCCATCAAAATTCGCTTCAAAGTGCTTCATTGCTTATCCTTGTGATAGGGAAAGTTATTATTTGTTCATATGGTCCCTGAGGGAACCCAGTATACTGAAGCTTTTCGAGTGCACAAGCGGACGGTTTTGTGCTCAAAGCGACTTTTTCACGATAAATGCATAACTATTTCTTGCTTGCTGGCAAATAATGAAATATTAGTTTTTAATTACGCATATTATATTTTTACATTTTTTCAACTTTGATTAAAAAGTGACTCGCTGGTACATATAAAAGAGGGATTAACTTGAAACTATCAGTACAACCCTCTATATATGGTGCCAATTTCCACCTTCTTGAGATTTTTTGGCGCAAATTAAACTATGGGTAAATCGCTAGTTATTGTCGAATCACCGGCCAAAGCTAAGACTATTAATAAATATCTTGGCAAAGAATTCATCGTTAAATCGAGCGTAGGTCACATCCGTGATCTGCCGACATCATCGACTTCAGAAGGCAATGAAAAGGTTAAATCCGCTGCCGAAGTTAAGAAAATGTCGCCAGAAGAAAAAGCTCAATATAAAAAGGTGAAAGATCAGCAAGCGCTGGTGTCTCGCATGGGCGTAAACCCTGAAAAGGGCTGGGCAGCTAAGTATCAAATTTTGCCGGGTAAAGAAAAGGTCGTTAAAGAGTTACAGGCACTTGCCGATTCTGCCAACCAAATCTATCTCGCAACCGACTTAGACCGTGAGGGAGAAGCTATCGCCTGGCATTTGCAAGAGGTGATTGGCGGTGATCCTTCACGGTATCAGCGTGTGGTTTTCAACGAAATTACTAAGTCTGCGATTCAAGAGGCCTTTAGCAAGCCGTCGACACTCGACACTAACATGGTTAATGCCCAGCAAGCTCGTCGCTTCTTAGACAGAGTTGTCGGTTTTATGGTGTCGCCACTGCTGTGGAAAAAAGTCGCTCGCGGTTTGTCCGCAGGTAGAGTGCAGTCGGTTGCCGTTCGCTTAGTGGTTGAACGTGAAAGCGAAATTAAAGCTTTTGTGCCTGAAGAGTTTTGGGATGTACATGCAGAGCTCAATACGCCAGCCCAAGAAGCTTTGCGGATGGAAGTGGTTAAGCATCTAGATGCTGCCTTTAATCCCATCAATGAACAGCAAGCTATGGCCGCGGTTCAAGCGTTATCGGCGGCGAGTTTTACCGTGCTGGCCCGCGAAGACAAAGCGACCCAAAGCAAACCTTCTGCGCCCTTTATTACGTCGACATTGCAACAGGCCGCGAGTACACGCTTAGGTTTCGGTGTCAAGAAGACCATGATGATGGCTCAGCGACTTTATGAAGCTGGTCATATCACTTATATGCGTACCGACTCGACCAATTTGAGTCAAGAAGCCGTTGAAAACTTGCGTGATATGATTGCCAAAGAATTTGGTGATAAATATCTACCCGCTGAACCGATTCGCTACGGTTCTAAGGAAGGCGCACAAGAGGCTCACGAAGCGATTCGTCCATCGAACGTTCATGTCCAAGCGGCGACTTTATCGGACATGGAGCGTGACGCTCAGCGCTTATATGAGCTGATTTGGCGACAGTTTGTTTCGTGTCAGATGACGCCAGCCCAATATGATGCCACTAAGTTGACCGTAAAAGCGGGTGACTATGAGCTCAAAGCAACGGGACGTACTTTACGTTTTGATGGTTGGACTCGCGTGCAAACAGCACTCAAGAAGAAAAACGAAGAAGACAATACGTTGCCATTTGTGGCACAAGGCGATGTATTAGCGTTAAAAGAGTTGCAACCTAAACAACACTTTACGAAACCGCCTGCACGATACAGCGAAGCTTCTTTAGTTAAAGAATTAGAAAAACGCGGTATTGGCCGCCCATCGACCTATGCAACTATTATTTCAACGATTCAAGATCGGGGTTATGTAAAAGTTGAGAATCGTCGTTTCTATGCCGAAAAAATGGGTGAAATTGTCAGCGAGCGATTAGTCGGCAGTTTTGCTGATTTAATGAGCTATGACTTTACCGCCAGCATGGAGCAAACATTAGATGATGTGGCTCGCGGTGAGTTAGATTGGAAAAAAGTGCTCGATGGTTTCTATGCTGACTTTACTAAGCAATTAGAAAAAGCGGAGCTCGATCCCGAAGAAGGTGGCATGCGTCTTAACCAAATGGTAATGACGGATATCAAGTGCCCAACCTGTGGTCGCCCTATGGGTATTCGTACAGGAACGACTGGTGTTTTCCTGGGTTGTTCAGGTTATGAATTACCGCCTAAAGAGCGTTGTAAGACAACGATGAACCTCACACCTGGCGTTGAGGCGATCAGTGAAAACAGTGAAGATGCCGAGACTGATGCGCTGCGTGCTAAGCATCGCTGTGGTATTTGCGGCACCGCAATGGACAGTTACCTAATTGATGAGAAGCGTAAGCTACACGTCTGTGGTAACAACCCAATTTGTGAAGGCCATGAAGTCGAAGAAGGCCAATTCAAGATCAAAGGCTATGAAGGTCCGCTGATTGAGTGTGATCGCTGTGGCCACGACATGGAACTGAAAAACGGCCGTTTTGGTAAGTATTTTGGTTGTACCAATAGCGAATGTAAAAATACCCGTAAATTACTGAAGAACGGTGAGGCTGCGCCACCAAAAGAAGATCCTATCTATTTGCCTGATCTGAAATGCAGCAAATCGGATGCCCATTTCGTATTACGTGATGGTGCAGCAGGGATCTTCTTAGCAGCCAGCACTTTCCCTAAATCACGGGAAACCCGCGCACCTCTGGTTGAAGAGCTGGTTCAATACCGTGAGCTACTGTGGCCTAAATACCAGTATTTAGCCGATGCCCCCGTAACTGATGACGAAGGCAATAAAGCTGCGGTGAAGTTTAGCCGTAAGACGAAAGAGCAATACGTTGCGACTGAAGTCGACGGTAAAGCCACTGGTTGGTCAGCGCATTACGTCAATGGCAAGTGGGTGAGTGAGACTACCAAGAAAGCCAAGAAAAGCGCATAGCGGCGGATTGAGTTAGCTTAACGGCAAGAGAATAAAAAAGCCAAGTCAATGATGACCTGGCTTTTTTGTTTCGATTTTCTTTAGAGACTGATTTGTTGCTGTAGATAATGAGCCAAAAATGTTGCTCGCTTTACTCGCACTCACTCACCACGCCCAATAACGCTGAAGAACGAGTGTAAGACGTGCCGCTAATTCAACTTAAAGGTAAGCACACAGTAACTGATCACCATTTCTTTTTCGGCTGAAACAGCATGTCGATATCATCTTCTTCATTCTTAGGTCTAGGAGCACTGGGTTCAGATTGTTTCTGTGCGCCCATAATCTCATCAAGCAATTGTTTAGCCTCATCCACTTTACGACCTATGAAAGGATCATTAGGTGTTTGTGCCTTAATCGCGTGCAATGTCGATAGTGCTTTGGTCACCATTTGTTTTGATGAACCATATTGCTTCATAAAACTGGCCGCTCTTGCACGGGAAAGCATGGAGTCAACATTGATCCTGAGCTGTAAACTGTCGATACGACTTTCTTCCTGAGCAAAAATGCTCGGGTCGACTTTCCCTTTGTTATGTTCTGCTCTAAGTATCGCCTTGAGCTTTTTCAAGGTTTGCACTAGCGCTAAAATTTGTTTGTCGTTATCGGGTAGTCTGAAATTCTCAATCGGTGGTGATTGAGGTTGACCAGACTGTAAGGTTGTTATTTGATTGTTGATATCGGCTAGTCGGCGCTGGTAATCAGACTGTTGTTGGCTATTACTAATAGCTGTCGCAGCCTGCAAGGCATCTTGCACGCGACGGTACAAAACCAACACAATATTCGTGCTACAAGGCATCATCCCTGTGTTTGATAACACAGCTTCGGTTTCATCGATAATTGCTCTTTGACGGGCAAATTCAATGCGCCGCTCAGCCTCTACGCGTTCTTTTTGTTGTTGTAATACGTTAATTCCGATAACAAGCAGTAAAAGCGCACCGATGAGGATCAGAACCAAGGTGAATGACATAGATGTTCCATTATTTATCCAATTGAGCTAATGCTACAATAAATCAATAAACTAGCATAGTTATCTTAGCCTAGGTTATCATTTCTGTCGTATGAATCTGCAGACTTGTGCTCTATATTCCTATTTGCTTTAAGTTTTACTATATACTATAACGATTGATTATAGCTGAGAGTGCTTTGAGGGCTCAGTTGTTAATGGCATTTTGCGTGTTTGAAACAAGGAAATAAGATGAAACTGCAACAACTCAGGTATATTGCTGAGGTCGTAAAACATAACCTCAATGTATCGGCGACAGCTGAAAACTTGTATACCTCTCAACCTGGGATCAGTAAACAAGTTCGCATGCTTGAAGATGAGTTGGGGATCCAAATATTTGGTCGTAGCGGTAAGCACTTAACCCATGTCACACCTGCAGGTTTGCAAGTGATCAGCATTGCCAATGATATCTTGGGTAAAGTTGAGAGCATTAAAAAAGTTTCTGAGGAATATACTAAGCCCGATCAAGGCGAGTTAAATATTTCCACGACAGACACTCAGGCGCGCTATGCATTGCCGACGATCATTCGCCAGTTTATAGATCGTTACCCTAAAGTGAATTTACACATGCACCAAGGGACGCCGGCGCAGATCAGCGAACAGGCCGCGCGCGGTGATGCGGATTTCGCCATTGCGACCGAAGCAATGCATTTGTATTCCGACTTGATTATGCTGCCATGTTATCACTGGAATCGCTCCATCGTGGTGCCTAAAGATCATCCCCTTGCGACTCGTAGCTTAAATAATCCGATTAGCATCGAAGAGTTAGCGCGCTTCCCCTTAGTGACCTATGTGTTCGGTTTTGACCGAGCCTCTGAAATTGAGAAAGCCTTTAATCGTGCCAATTTAGAGCCGCGTGTCGTCTTTAGTGCGACCAGCGCCGATGTGCTGAAGACCTATGTCCGTTTGGGATTAGGTGTGGGCGTTATCGCCTCTATGGCGATTGACCCTAATATTGATAAAGATCTAGTGGCGATTGATGCTGGCCATTTGTTTGCTCACAGTACGACTAAAATTGGCTTCAGGAAGGGCAGCTTCTTGCGTAGTTATATGTATGATTTTATTCAGCACTTTGCGCCGCATTTAACCCGTGACGTAGTGGAGAAAGCCGTCGCCTTACGGGACCAGCAGCTTATCGATGAAATGTTTGCTGATAAAAATTTGCCAATGCGTTAATTGGCGACGAGTTGCCGACATAAAAATGCCGCTAATTTAAGCGGCATTTTTGTGAGATGAGCGATTAAGATAAATCGACTTTATCCATTTCAAGTTGAGCAAGTGCTATAACAGCTTGGGTACGGTTGCGAACGCCCAGTTTTCTAAAAATGGCAGTCGCGTGCGCCTTAATGGTCGCTTCTGAAACGCCAAGATCGTAGGCAATTTGCTTATTTAACAAACCCTCGGCAAACATCTGCAGCACTTTATATTGCTGCGGCGTGAGATCGGATAATTTACTGGCCATTTTATCAACGGCATCGTCATCGATATCAATAATCTCAGTGCCTTTAGGTAACCAAATATCCCCGAATAACACTGCACTTAGCGCCTCTTTGAGGGTTTCCATCGAGGCCGATTTGGGGATAAAACCACTGCTGCCATAATGAATTGCACGGCTAATGGTATTGATATCCTCGTGGGCTGATATCACTACAACGGGCAAATCGGGATAATGTGAGCGAAGATGGATAAGGGTGGAGTAGCCGTGTGAACCTGGCATCTGCAGATCCAACAGTACAAGATCGTAGTCGACGCTACGGACATCCAATACAGATTGCAGTGCATCAGCACTGTCGGCTTCAAACCATTGTGCATGTTCAAACGCTGTGGTCAGCGCTTGACGTAGTGCATTTCTGAACAATGGGTGATCGTCTGCGATAATAATATTTAAGTTTTCTAGCTTCATGGCTTTTATGATTATGTTCGGTGCGCGTGAAGATTGAACTCAATGTAACAGAAAAGTAATCAAGGATCCTATTGCTTTATTCATGAATCAGGACAAAATTTTGATATGTTTCTGGTTGTTAGACTTTGGTCGGTGTTATAAAAAACATATTTAAATTGCAACGTCGCGATGAAAAGCCCGAGATGACGGGCGGTTCAGTGTCTTTCAATCGTCTACAAACTACTCGTATGTCCACACTTGGGTGGGATTTCGTTGTTCGTCAACCGCAACAAAGGTAAACACACCACGTATGGCATGCTCTCGATGGTCTTGATACATGTCTTCGACATAGATATTCACTTCAACTTTCAATGAGGTGTTACCGACATGGATCACCCGCGCGATCAGTTCGGCTAATGTGCCTGCGGGGATCGGTTTTTTAAAATCGATTCTATCGGAACTCACAGTTACTAAGGTTTTACGGCAAAAACGAGTCGCAGCGATAAAGGCTGTTTCATCCATCCACGCTAAAGCTTCACCACCAAATAAGGTATTGTGATGATTAGTGATGGATGGAAATACCGCCTTGATAACCCGCGCTTCTGAGGAATCGATTCGCGTTTGAATCGCTTCTGGGAATTGTGCTTCAGGGGTTTCGGTTCGGGAGGTATTTTCGGTGTTTGGAGAAATGGGCGTAAGCGACATACAGCAACCTAAGGTAATGCAGCAAAATAAGGCAGAATTATAGAGATTTTTAATTCTTAAAGATAGAAATGCACTGGCTTTAACGCTCATTATGAATGTGGCTGAAGATTATTAAACCGCTCTTAATAAAAAAACCGATCTAAGATCGGTTTTTTATTGGAAATGTATATCGCTTCGGACATTTTTTCGAGCGTCAGGCTTATTTCGCTAACAGTACTTTTCGCTCTCGGGAAGCGGCTGCCAGTTTACGCAACAGGACTTCTGAGTCATCCCAATGTAAGCAGGCATCGGTGATGCTTTGGCCATAACAGAGTGGTTGGTCTACAACGACTTTCTGGTTGCCTTCCTGTAAGAAGCTTTCAGCCATAATACCGGCGATGGCAGTGCTGCCTGCCCGCATTTGCGCCATGATTTCATCGGCGACGTTAAGCTGCTTAAGGTGGTTTTTCTCACTGTTACCGTGGCTGAAATCAACCACCATACGTTGAGTGACCCCAACAGAGGCAAGTTGTTGACGTGCTTTTTCGATATCTTCGGCGTGGTAATTAGGCGTTTTGCCGCCGCGCAGAATGATATGACCAAACGGATTACCGTGGGTACGATAAACCGCCATTGCGCCATCTTTATCCGGTGAATAGAAAATATGCGGAACTTGCGCGGCGCGCACTGCATCGACGGCGATATTGATATTGCCATCGGTACCATTTTTAAAACCAACAGGACAAGACAGTGCCGAGGCCATTTCACGGTGAACTTGGCTTTCAGTGGTGCGTGCACCAATTGCGCCCCAAGTAATGAGATCGGCGATGTACTGACCGTTCACCATATCTAAAAATTCGGTGGCAATAGGTAATTTTAATTCAGTGATTTGTTGCAGTAGCTCGCGAGCAATACGTAGGCCTTTGTTTGGCTCGAAACTGCCATCAAGATCGGGATCCGAAATTAATCCTTTCCAGCCGACAACCGTGCGAGGTTTCTCAAAATAGACCCGCATTAAGATACACAAATCATCTTTCAATTCTTGATGTAATATAGCTAAACGCTGAGCATAATCTAATGCAGCTTTAGTATCGTGTATTGAGCATGGGCCTACGATCACCAATAGACGTTGGTCTTCACCCATAATAATGGCTTCGACTTCACGACGTTGCTGAACCAGATAATCGGCCGCATCTTGAGTTAATGGGAACTCAGATGCCAGTTGCGCAGGTGAGATGACTTTTGCTAATAAGGAAGTGCGTAGTTCGTCTGTTTTTATGGTCATTCAAAATACCGAGCTTGCGTGCGGCGCTTTTCGCCAGATTGCCTCGGATTATAACGAATCGAAACGAGTTGCACAGCGCCAATTGTGTTAATTGTCGGCAACTGTGCAATGAATTTGATTTAAGTTAGATTCAATTAAGCTAAATTCACTCGGTTTATCTTGCTGCTTTTTGCTCTACAAGCTTAGAACATGTGGCGTTCTAGGCCCGTGACATCCAAGATTTTGGTGGCAATTTCTTCCACGGAATGATTCGTTGTATCTATATAAGGAATGCGTTCACGTTTAAATAGCATTTCGACTTCTTTGACTTCTAAGCGGCACTGCTTGAGTGACGAGTAGCGGCTATTCTCCATTCGACTCTGACGGATTTCATGTAAACGCACGGGGTCAATCGTTAAACCAAACAGCTTTTTCTTATTGCGTTTCAACGCTTCAGGTAACTTGAGGTTATCCATATCATCTTCGGTGAAAGGGTAGTTTGCTGCTTTGATTCCAAACTGCATCGATAAATACAGGCTAGAGGGCGTTTTGCCACAGCGTGAGACCCCAAGTAGAACTAGATCGGCTTGATCCATGTGTTTCATGGTCTGGCCGTCATCATTATCCATGGCGAAATTAATGGCATCAATTCGCGCTTCATAGCCGTGATTGGCTTTTCCATGGGTGCGATGTAGCACCGGAGAAGCTGAAACCCCTAAATGTTGTTCGAGTGGTGCCACGAAAGTATTCAAAAAATCATAATCTAAGCCTTCACTCGAATAAATAATGTCGCGAATTTCTGGTTTGACGATGGAATGGAACACTAACGGCCGCTCACCTGTTGTAATAAAACAATCATTAATTTGTCGCTTAACTTGCTCCGCTTTCGTCAGAGTTTCAACGAATGGAATTGTAAGTGACTCAAATTCTAATGGAAATTGCGAGAGAACCGCATGACCAAAAACTTCAGCTGTGATCGCTGTCCCGTCGGAGATATAGAATACTTTTGGTGCCATACTGACCTCTTGTAGTAATAAAATTACAAATAAAATTATAGATTTACGCGTGTTCGGCAGGAGTGTAAAATGCCGCTGCCCTCGTGTGAAGGGGCCACTGAAATAAACTTGCGGAGATAGAACTGTGCAGCAATACGTACTCTGGTATCAAGAATTAGGCATGGGTGACGTCAACTTAGTTGGCGGTAAAAATGCTTCTCTAGGCGAGATGATCAGCAATCTGGCCAATGCCGGTGTTCAAGTACCTGGCGGATTTGCGACAACTTCCCATGCGTTCAACGAGTTCCTTGAACAAAGCGGAGTTAACCAGAAGATTTATGACATTCTAGCCACACTGGATGTAGATGATGTCAATGCGCTGGCTAAAGTAGGTGCACAGATCAGGCAGTGGGTTATCGACACCCCATTTCAACCAGCATTAGAGCAAGCCATTCGTGAAGCTTACGATAAACTTGCCGCTGAAACTAGCGAAGCGTCATTCGCGGTACGTTCTTCTGCAACAGCAGAAGATATGCCAGATGCGTCTTTTGCGGGTCAGCAAGAAACTTTCCTAAACGTTAAAGGTTTTGAATCTGTACTGACGGCTATCAAGCACGTTTACGCTTCACTCTTTAACGACCGCGCGATTTCTTACCGTGTTCACCAAGGTTACGAACACCACGGTGTTGCCTTGTCTGCTGGCGTGCAACGCATGGTTCGTTCAGACAAAGCGGCTTCAGGTGTGATGTTCACTATGGACACTGAATCTGGCAATAACGATGTCGTGTTTATCACTTCATCTTTTGGTCTGGGTGAAATGGTTGTTCAAGGCGCGGTAAACCCTGATGAATTTTATGTTCATAAACCCATTTTAGCCTTAGGTCATAAGGCTGTTGTGCGCCGTAATATCGGTAGCAAGCTCATCCAAATGGTGTATTCAGATGATGCTGCTCACGGCAAACAAGTGAAAATTGAAGACGTGAGTGCTGACAAGCGTCGTCAATTCTCAATCAATGACGCTGAAGTTGAAGAGTTGGCAAAACAAGCTGTGATTATCGAGCAACACTATGGTCGTCCAATGGACATCGAGTGGGCAAAAGACGGTAACGACGGCAAATTGTATATCGTTCAAGCGCGTCCAGAAACGGTTCGTAGCCGTGAAGATGTGCAATTGATTGAGCGTTATCATTTAAAGAGCCGTGGCGCTGTGATCTGTGAAGGTCGCGCTATCGGTCATAAAGTGGGAACCGGCGTAGCCAAAGTATTAACGTCAATCGCCGATATGGATCAAATCCAACCAGGTGACGTGTTAGTGACTGACATGACAGATCCAGATTGGGAACCTATCATGAAGCGCGCAAGTGCTATCGTCACAAACCGTGGCGGTCGTACCTGTCACGCGGCGATTATCGCCCGCGAATTGGGTGTGCCAGCTGTCGTAGGTTGTGGTGACGTGACTGACCGTATCAAGAATGGTCAAATCGTGACTGTTTCTTGCGCCGAAGGTGACACTGGCTTTATCTACGAAGGTAAACAAGAGTTTGAAGTGATTTCAAACCGTGTTGATTCTCTGCCTACATTGCCAATGAAAATCATGATGAACGTGGGTAACCCTGATCGTGCATTTGATTTTGCCCGTTTGCCAAACGAAGGCGTGGGTCTAGCGCGTTTAGAATTCATCATCAACCGTATGATCGGTATTCATCCAAAGGCACTGCTTGAGTTCAATCAACAAGACGCTGCGCTGCAAACTGAAATCAACGAGATGATCGCAGGTTATGAATCTCCAGTTGAGTTCTACATTGCCCGTCTGGTTGAAGGTATTGCGACCATAGGTTCAGCTTTCTATCCGAAGAAAGTGATCGTCCGTATGTCAGACTTTAAGTCTAACGAATACGCAAACTTGGTTGGCGGTGACAGATACGAACCAGAAGAAGAGAACCCAATGTTGGGCTTCCGCGGTGCAAGCCGTTATATCTCTGAATCCTTCCGTGACTGTTTTGCGCTTGAGTGTGAAGCGATCAAACGCGTTCGTAATGACATGGGTCTGAAAAACGTTGAAGTCATGATCCCATTCGTTCGCACAGTGAAAGAAGCTGAACAAGTGGTCGGCCTGCTCAAAGAGCAAGGTTTAGAGCGCGGCAAAGATGGTTTACGCGTCATCATGATGTGTGAAGTGCCTTCAAACGCCTTGTTAGCTGACCAATTCCTTGAGCATTTCGATGGTTTCTCTATCGGCTCAAACGATTTAACTCAGCTGACACTCGGCCTTGACCGTGATTCAGGTATCATCAGCCACTTATTTGATGAGCGTGATGAAGCCGTTAAAATGCTACTTTCATTAGCCATTAAAGCGGCTAAAGCGAAGGGCGCTTACATAGGTATTTGTGGTCAAGGACCTTCAGATCACGCTGATTTTGCCGCTTGGTTGGTAGAACAAGGCATAGATACAGTGTCATTAAACCCTGATACTGTGATTGATACTTGGTTGTATTTAGCCGAAGCGCACGCTTGATCTAGATAGTCATTTTATAAACTTGTTAAAAAAGCCGCTTTTTAGCGGCTTTTTTTTGTTTATAATGGCGCCATAACGATAATTGACAGAAGCCATCTATGTTACCCCTGCTATCACATCAACAAACATTAGAACCAGTATATGTGGCATTCCTTGATGCACTGGAGCAAAGTGAGTATTCCGGTGATATAGACAAACGTTACAGCGCACGTTTAGTGCAAGCCACCGACAACTCTGTATATCAATTTTTACCTCAAGCCGTGTTATATCCTAAAAATCAGCAGGATATCCAAATTGCATTGACGCTGGCCGCCAGCGACGCATTTCGCAGCGTGACCTTTAGTGCGCGGGGCGGTGGTACGGGCACCAACGGACAATCCCTCACCCATGGTTTGATTTTAGATGTGTCGCGTTACATGAACCGCGTGCTCGAAGTGAATGCTGAGCAAGGTTGGGTGCGAGTCGAAGCTGGTGTCGTTAAAGATGCGCTCAACGATGTATTGCGTCCCCATGGATTCTTTTTTAGTCCCGATTTATCCACCTCAAACCGCGCCACGATTGGTGGCATGATCAATACCGATGCCTCGGGTGCGGGCTCACTGGTTTATGGTAAGACCTCAGATCACGTGCTGGCGCTTCGCAGTGTGTTGATTGATGGCAGTGTGCTGGATACACACCCCCTAGATGCGGGACTACTGTGTAACCCAGATAACGTCAGTGATAATCCGCTGGGGCAGAAACTGATTTCTGCTGTGGCGGCGGTATGCCGCGAAAAGCGTACTCAGATTGAAAACCAATTTCCTAAGCTTAACCGTTTCCTCACGGGCTATGACTTAAAACACGTGTGGAACGACAGCCTGACACAATTCGATTTATCTCGGATTTTAACGGGCTCAGAGGGCACGCTTGCGGTGATAACCGAAGCTAAACTCAATCTCACCCCGCTGCCGACCGAGCGCGCTATGGTGAACATTAAGTACGATTCGTTCCAATCGGCATTGCGTCATGCGCCATCCTTAGTCGCCGCGCGGGCGACTGTGGTCGAAACCGTCGATTCAAAAGTGCTGAATTTAGCCCGCGAAGATATTGTCTGGCACTCGGTATCGGATCTGATCCAAGAAGTGCCTGGTAAAGTTATTGATGGCCTCAATATGGTCGAATTTGCCGGTGACACGGTCGAAGTTGAGCAAAAGCTGGCGAGTTTGGAAGCTGTGTTGACTGAGCAGATCAGTAAAGGCGAGTGCGGCGTATTGGGTTACCAAGTGACACAAGACAAGCCAAGTATCGAAAAAATCTACGGCATGCGCAAAAAAGCCGTTGGCTTACTCGGCGCCACTAAAGGACGTCGTAAACCTATCGCTTTTGCGGAAGATACTGCGGTGCCGCCCGAAAAACTCGCCGATTATATTATGGAGTTTCGCGCAGTACTCGATGGCCATAATCTGCAATACGGTATGTTCGGTCATGTGGATGCGGGCGTGTTGCATGTACGGCCTGCGCTTGATATGTGCGATGTTGAAGATGAAAAACTATTGCGGGTCATTTCCGATCAAGTGGCTGCACTGACGCTTAAATATGGCGGCCTGATGTGGGGCGAGCACGGTAAAGGCGTGCGTGGTGAATACGGTCCTGCTGTCTTTGGTGATGAACTATACGGCGTTCTACAAGATATCAAAGGCTTGTTCGACCCCGACAACCGATTAAACCCCGGCAAGCTGGTGGCGCCTAAACAGACTGGCGCCCTCTATTACGATGTTGACAGTGTTAAGCGCGGTAAATTTGACCGACAAATTCCCATCGAAGTACGGGATGCGTTCCCCGATGTGATGAATTGTAACGGCAACGGCTTGTGTTTTAATTACAGTAGCTATTCGCCCATGTGCCCATCGTTTAAGGTGACAGGCGATAGAGTACAGTCGCCTAAGGGACGTGCAGGACTCATGAGAGAGTGGCTAAGGCTACTTGAGGCTGAAGGGGTTGATGTTAATGCCCTCGCAAAAGCGAAACCTTTTGGTATATTGCAGCGCATTCAAAATACCATCAATGCCAAACGTGATTATGATTACTCCCACGAGGTGATGGAATCGCTTAAGGGCTGTTTGGCCTGCAAAGCCTGCTCTGGACAATGTCCAGTCAAAGTGGATGTGCCTAAGTTTAGGGCGCAGTTCTTTAATATCTACTATCAACGTTATTTAAGACCGGCTAAGGACTATCTTGTTGCAGGTATCGAAGATAGTTTGCCATTAATGGCCGCGGCACCGCGTCTCACTAACTTTGCCGCGCAAAATCCATTGAGCCAATGGGTGATTAAAAAGGCGATTGGTTATGTGGATGCGCCTGCGTTATCTGTGCCGACCTTGAAGCAAAGACTCGATGGTCATGCAAGCCGCGGTTATGACTTAGCGGCACTACAGGCAATTCCAGAAGAGGCGCGCTCACAGTTTGTGTTGGTGGTACAAGATCCCTTTAACAGTTTCTATGACTCAGGTCTTGTGCTGCGCTTTATCCAGTTGATTGAAAAGCTTGGGTTAAAACCTGTGTTGTTGCCCTATAAACCCAATGGTAAGCCAACGCATATCAAGGGATTTTTAGATAAGTTTGCGAAAACGGCGCAGTCGAGTGCAGATTTTTTGAATCAAGTTCATAAACTGGGCATGCCGATGGTCGGCATCGATCCTGCCTTAGTCTTGTGTTATCGCGACGAATACCGCGAAGTCTTAGGGGCTAATCGCGGTACTTTTGAGGTCAAGTTAGCTAACGAATGGCTACTGAATGTCATCAAGGATTTACCCGCGAAAGCGCCACAAAATAAGCAATATACCTGGTTTAGTCATTGCACTGAATCGACGGCCAAGCCAAATACTGCCAACGAGTGGACTAAAATCTTCGCCCATTTTGGTGCTAAGTTAAGCGCAGTCAATTTAGGTTGTTGTGGTATGGCCGGAACCTACGGCCATGAGGCGGAAAACTTAGAGCGCTCTAAAGCCTTGTTTGAGATGTCTTGGCAGCAAACGCTAGCAAAAATTGAACAGCCGCAAGTGTTAGTGTCGGGCTATTCTTGCCGGAGCCAAGTAAAACGTTTTGCCGGTTACAAGCCAAAACATCCACTGGAGGCCTTGCTTGAGTTAGCAAATATCTAGTGGTGTTTATCGCTTAGCTAGTGAGCTTGTTATTATCCTCACTAGCATATCCCAGTGTTGAATGTCACACTAAAGCCAGCCGCGAGGCTGGTTTTTTATGGATGATGGAGACCGCAGATGGAAAAGATGACAGACAGTATTGAGCACACACTTAAACAATTCGCCGCCGATAGTAGGCTAACCTCGGTTGCGCCATTGTGCAGTGAAGTCCCATTGTTTGACATTAACGCCTTGGGTGATTGGATGTATTTAGGTACATCGCTACCAGCAAAGTTTGCTAAGTTGTTCGCCAGTATTTTGCATTGCATCGATGATGAGTATTTTTTAATTACCCCAGTGGAGAAGGTGCGAGTACGGGTTGAAGATGCGCCGCTGCTGATTGTCGATTTCGAGCGAGCACAACCCCATTCTCTGCTTGATGTGAGAACTAGCATTGAAACACTGCACCACGATGTGGATATAAGGCAGATGAAGCTCACCGATGACAGTGTTTATTTGCCGCTTGAGCGCGGGTTATGGGGAAAATTAGGCCGTGCCTGTTACTATAATTTTGTGAATGAATTCAATTTATATGATTTAAATGAGTAGTGAGTTCGTAGGTTAATCGCATAATTAGCTGTGGTGTTAACTAGTTTATTGCGGGTTAAGTGGTAGTATTAAAACTGACTCTGGGTTCTTATGATTGCGCACAGAGTAAGTGAAAACGCGTTAAAACCTTTGTTGTAGGAGGTGCTGTTTGAATCGTCATGAAAGCTTAGGCTATCTTGTTTCCCACTTAAATATCGAGCTGCAAAATGAGCTCGATCTGCATCTTAAGCGATATCAACTCGATATAAAACTGTGGCCTGTGCTATTTGCTTTGTGGCAAGAGGAAGGCATCAGCCAAACTGAATTGTCTAAGCGTTGCGATGTGGCAAATTATACTATGACGCGTTTACTCGATCAGTTGCAGGTACAAGGTCTTATTACCCGCCATCAAGAAGCCGATAATCGGCGCGCCTTTCAAATTTTTTTGACCGATGAAGCCAAAGCGTTAGAGCAAGATCTGATTTGCGAAGCTGAGCGGGTCAACGAAAAATTCCTGTCTAACCTCAGTGATGAGGAGCAGCAGCAGTTCGTCTTACTGTTAAATAAGATCAATCGCTTGGCTTAATGATACGGATTCATTCGGTATGGAGGGAGACTGCGGTTTAGCCGTTTTCGCTGCTATCTGTATGCGGTTGTCTAAATTCATTTTCTCCAGTTTAATTCCATCATTCATCTGTCACTTCGCGGGATTAAACTGGTGTAATCAATTCAAATAAAGTGCAAAGACGCACAGTAAGCTGACGGCTATTACTGAGTGTTGCAAATAACGGCGGCTGGCTAACAAATTTTCTTTGCCTTGTTTTAGGCTGGCGACGAGGGTGTGCTGCTTATAAATCCGGCACATCAACTCATCGGTTTGGGGATCGATAAGCAGTTCAAACTTGCAAGGTGCGCCGTCTTTAAGTTGAATAGTGTGTTCGCTCTGAGGCTTAAAATTCAGTTTGTGCGACACCATCTGACCGTTGACAAAGACCCGCTCTAAACCGCTCCAATTGCTGGCTTGCAGTTCAACTACATCTTGGTTGAGATCATACTTGAAACGGATCATAGCGCTATCCTGTGCTGGGACCTGATAGGCTAATTCAAGCAGACAAATATGACGTTTTCCAGCGTGATTTAATGAATATTCTGTGTCGAAATTAAAAGCGCGGCTAAACCATGAGCTTAGCGTTAGATTAAATTTTAGATAACAAAAAAGCGACCAGAGGTCGCTTTTGGGGATGTTACGCGGGCAGAAAAATTACTTTTTTGCGGCTTCGATAATGGCTTTCGCCATTTCATCAGCTACAGCGCCGGTTGTACGGTTCTGTGCATCAGCTTGGCTGAAGATTTTCAGCAGGGTGTTGTAAATTTCTTCTACTTTAGCGGTCGATTTCGCCGCATCGTAATCTTTTTCGAATGACACATTGATAATGCCGCCTGCGTTGATCACATAGTCTGGCGCGTACAGTATGCCCATTTCTTTCAGCTGTTCACCGTGGCGTACTTCAGCTAATTGATTGTTGGCACAGCCAGCAACAATTTTGGCTTTCAGTTGCGGTAAGGTCGCATCGTTTAAAGTTGCGCCAAGGGCGCAAGGAGCATACACATCCACATCTTGCGCGTAGATTTCTTGAGGCGCGACAACAATAGCGCCGAAGTCGGTAGCGACTTTGTCTAACGAGGCTTGATGAATGTCGGTAACAATCAGTTCAGCGCCTTCGTTATGTAAGTGTTTGCACAGGTAATAGCCTACGTGACCTACGCCTTGAACGGCGATTTTAAGGCCTTTTAGGCTGTCTAAACCGAGTCTATGTTTAACCGCAGCTTTGATGCCTAAATAAGTGCCAAGGGCGGTGAACGGTGATGGGTCGCCACTCTTGCCTTCAAGACCTGCCATATAAGGGGTTTCTTCATGGGCGATCATGATATCAGCCGTAGTAGTGCCAACATCTTCAGCGGAATAATAGCGGCCGCCGAGGCTATTGATGAAACGGCCAAAAGCGCGGAATAGGGCTTCGCGGTCTGGTCTTTTAGGATCGGCGATGATCACTGATTTGCCGCCGCCCATGGTTAAACCGGCAAGGGCGTTTTTGTAAGTCATGCCACGAGAGAGGCGTAATACGTCAGTCAGGGCTTCATCATCCGATTGGTAATTCCACATCCGGCAACCACCCACGGCAGGGCCAAGGTTGGTGTTATGGATGGCGACAATGGCCTTTAAGCCACTTTCTTTATCATGACAGAATACGACCTGTTCATGTTCGTCAAAGGATACATGATTAAATACAGCCACGTGAATTTCTCCGCTATACACAATGAAAAAGCCGACGAGATGAGCCTCTATCGACTGCTTGTTATATTTATTGCAGAACCATAGCATTTAGCGATACTCTCAACCATGCATAATGACCGAATAAATACATTATTTGTGGCAATTTAGCTTTCCACTTTACGTAAACGTAAGCTTTGCGGTTGAAAATGGATTGTACTGAATTTAATGTAACGAATAGAATGAATCGCGTACTGATCCCAAGAATTAGATTCGCGTTATAACAATAAGATAGGACGGAAGTATGACTGAACAAGCTGTCGACCAAACTCAACAGAATTTATCAGCGGAAGAAATAGAAAAGCTGCGTCAAGAGTGGGTCAGAACTCAATTTCAAAAAGCGAATCGTTTCCTCGCTGAAAAAGGCGTGATCCCAACTAAAGTCTTGGCCGATGAAAGTCGTTATCTTGCGCCTTACATGGCGATTTGGAAAATGGAATCAAAACGTCCCAGCAACAAAACCTATTGGGTAATGTCGGGCGATTTACCCTCGGATTTCGTCGATGTGAAAGTGGCGGCAACGGCCCGTGATGCGGTACGTCATTTCTCTATGATGTGGCAAATGCAGGCGGAATACTTAGTGCGTTCGGGTGCAACCCGTGATGCCACTCAAGCTAAATTTGCGCAATTACTGGTATCGCGCGCCGAGAGTTTATATCGTATGCACAATGACGATAAACTGTGGAATGCTTAAATTCAAATGAGTTGATACAACAGTCTCTTGCGTTGATTGATACCGATAACTGAAATAACCATAAGGCACTCAACTGAGTAATGCCACTCGCTTAAGAGCGAGTGG